>JBEKFN010000251.1:0-6508 GCA_050013295.1 Terriglobales bacterium | reverse complement strand
GCTTGAACAAGTAATAGAAGAGAACCGTGACAGTTATATAGGAAGCTGTGGCGATAAGGCCGGATGACACTGTCAACCAATGGCCGCCCTTTCCTGAGAACTCTATTAAATTCGTCACGATACATAGCAAATAGAAACTTCCCGCAATCCTAGCCTTGAAACTGGGTGACCCTGCCGTAACCAGGTCGGTGCTTGGATGTGCGCTCATAGTCGCTCCGATTATTTGGCCGCACCAGATCTCACATTCCGCAGACGAGTTCGCGATCGCTGGCTTGAGGACCAACAGAGAATTATACGGATCTCAACCCGGAAAAGTTCCCACTCAGACGCTGAGTTACGTTCCTGCAGCAAGCTCCCGCTCGAATAGCGCGACCTGTATCCCTGGCGCTCCGGGACATTGGCCGGCAACGCGGAAGTTGGTAGTTTCGCCCAAGGATGCGGCGTCCCGGCCGACACGTTGAGACTGACAGCGTTGTCCGCAAGGTCGGGTTGCTGCAGTCGTACGGTCAACAGATGCAACGGACCCTCATAGTCGAATCCTAGAGTGCCTGCCACGCATCTCTTGCCGGTAAAATGCGAACCTCAGGGATGATCGGCGGCCTTGGGCCTGAATCTACCGTTGACTATTATCGCTCCATCATTGCGCGCTTCCGCGCCCTCAAGCCGGATCGGGGATATCCGCACGTGATCATCAACAGCCTCGACGTTGATAAGGGGATCGCGCTGCTTGACGCTGGGCGGCTCGGCGAGTTAGCCGACTATCTTACCACTGGTGTGGAGTTGCTGGTGCGTGCAGGCGCGGACTTTGGTTTCATCGCAGCGAACATGCCGCATCTCGTTTTCGACGAGGTCCAGCGCCGTTCGGCGATCCCTCTTCTCAGCATTGTGCGCGTCACTTGTGATTACACCAAGGCGCTCGGCCTGAAGAAGGTGGGGCTGTTTGGAACGGGGTACTGTGCGGACGTATCGTGACTGCAGATGAGGCCTTGCAAATCGGACTCGTTCAAAACGTGGTCGCGCCCGAAAACCTTCTGGCCGAAGCAAAGGCCATTCTCCGCGACATTCTTGCGCATCCGCCAATCGCGGTGAAACTAACGTGGGACGCCATCCACCGTGGACTCGATTTGACGCTCGAGGAATCGACTCTCCTCGGCGCCGACCTGTTTGGCCTGGTTGCATCAACCGATGACTTCCGCATCGGGACCAAGGCCTTTCTAGATCCAGAGGAGATTCAGTGATGGTTCCGCTGGCGGTCTGATGTGGGTGAGCCATGGGTACCTTGACGGCTCGAACTCGAAGCTCGCGAATTTTCGAAGCAGTTGGATTCATGGCGATCATGGGCTCCAGCGTGTTCAGGAATTGATTTCTATCCGCGAAGATATGGTATGTTGCCCACGGCGATCATGTATACCGACTAGTCGGTATACATTCCAAAACAAGAAAGAGCGCTGGGATGCTGAGGCAATCCGGACTTAACCAGACGCGGATCATCGACGCGGGCACCTTGCGCTTTTGCTGGCCTGTGCGTGTCTCCTGGGGGTTTTCTGTTGTGTCCAGATCGTCTTTGCCAGCAAGACTTTCATCTCGGTCTTGGGATGGCTCCGCAGAGTCTTTCGCCTGCCCGCCAAAGCGGCGGTGCCACTCTGTGCAGCTTATCTGTTATCGGCTGTTTTCTTGGCGGTTCCACGGCAAAATGTTCCAGCCCCGGCTGTCGACTACGACACCCTCGACAAAAAGCACGGCGGGGAAGCTGTATCCGGGCCGCCAACTCCCGCTACGCCAGCGCCTCCGCCTTCCTACAGCGATGTTGCGCCCGGGGAGAAGATTCTCCCGCCCGCTCCCCCACCGGATTCATCGAATAGCGGCATAACCTTCGATCCGAGCACATTCAAACCCATCCAATCCCAACCAGCCCCCCCGCCCGCACCCCTGCCGCAATTCGACCTCAGCACGCTCCAGCCAATTCAGGCCCAAACTGCGCCTAGAGTATCTCTCACTGGTTTGCGGATGAAGCTTCTGGCAGAGGTCGTCCTGTTCCTGTTTACGGCGGCCGTTTATGTTGGGTTGGCTATTCTCTTCCAGTGGCGCCGGCGTACTCAGGAGAGCGGGGCGAAGTGAAGTGCGCCTACAAGGATTTCCTCATGCTCTGGTTGGATTTTCGCTCATTTTTTCGACACATTACCCCCGTTCCCCCTTGAAGTACGGACTCCGTTTCCCCGCGAAATTCACGCGAATTCGCGTGTTTTACGCCTTCCGCCGCAGTTTGCGGTACAGCGTGACTCGACCGATACCCAGCCGGATCGCGGCTTCCTGGTGATTGCCTTGACAGAGTTCAATCATCTCGGCGATGACTCTGCGCTCGAAGGTCACTACCTGCACGGTAAGCGGCTCCACGGCATCAAGCAACTCAACCCGCCGCCGTTCGTACTCTACTCGACTTTCAACGTCGCTAGATGCTTCCATGCTTCGTTCCACTGGTGGTGGTGATCCCCACCCTTTTCCCCATAGTTACCGCAGAAGCCCAGCGAAAGTCAACGAATAAGCACCAGGCTTGGTAACGTTCCACGTGTAACGGTTCCAAATTTGAAACACATGTTTCACGTTTGCCGCTGAAGCCAGCTCGTTCTCCGCGGATCCGTCTTGGAGATCCCGGTTTCCCAAGGCTCGTGCTTTCGGGGTCTGCTCGAAAGCTATTTTTTCGCCCGTTTTACTACTAGTTGGACAGTCTGCCGCGTCACTATCAAACCGCTTGGACTGAAGCAGGTTGTTCGCCCACCGCTTTTCCCCGGAGTGTTTCAGCCCTCGAAGCTCTGCTTTTTCCACAGCAGAAATCCACTCTCCACAAACGACCTCCGGTTAGTATGTCGCGATGACCAACATCACTTTAACCATCATGAGGACCGTGAAATGAAGAGAGGAAATCCATGGCACAGACGAATCCACGTCAGTTCCGGTGATTCAACGCAGACGCCGAGCTTCTTGGATCAGTTGGGGCCGGATTTCATGTCCACGTATCGCAAAGCGCCGTCGCGCTCGAATGCATTCCCGCCGGCGATACCGGAATCGGAGCGTAACCCGTCTGCGGTCGCCGATGCCGAAGCCAACGCTCGCAGCTTCGGGCCGAATTCGGCTTTTGAGGTTGACGTCAAAAGGTGGAAGGAGTGGAGGTTTCCACCGGGTAGCCTCGCTAGAAGACAGTTTGAGTACTTGTGTTCCCTCGGGTGTGACCCAAGAGCGCTACTAAGTTTTCTGACCGTCGTAGTCGAAACTTCCCGAGAGCAGAAATCAATCTACGACAAGCATGAGGTATCGAAATCAGCGCTAAAAAAGCTGCCGGAGAGACTGGAAAAGATCTCCCGTGAACTTGAGGCCGTCAATCGGCTTTTAAGGCCCTTTGTGCTCTCCTTCGCCGAGAATCCTAAGCTTCCAGATCAGCTCCGATCTCTTTGGAGTCAAACCGCAACCGTTTATCAGAACACTCCTGGGTTGTTGCGGTGGCTTTCCAAAGACCTCCGGGCGGAGAAATCCATGATACGTGAGGTCGCTGGCCCCAAGAGGTACAACCTCTTTCGACAAATGGTGCTTATGCTCCTCGACTACGTGGACACCCGCACGAAGAGCCCGCACTACGAGGCAGTCGCAGATCTACTAAGCCATCTCTCCTCAGCCGACCAGGAAACTCAAAGAGTCGCGGAACGGCCTCCAAAACCGACGCGAGCTGGGGCAAGGAAGAAAAACGGCGCCCCAAAACTGCTCACTAGTCCCGATGCCTTGAAGGCGCTTTACCTCCGCTCGGCAAAGTACGGTTTCAACAAAGCTCGACGGTCGAAATCCAAGCGGCCGCCTTCCGCGTGACACTTTCCATTCAAAAAAAAGCCTGATCTGTTCTCGTAATTCCACAGCCGTCAGTGGAATCCTGCAGTCGTGCTAGTCACTAATAGCTTCGCCAAGCCCTTACGCGAGTCCAGGCAAGGAAAGTCTGCCGACACCCTGAACGAAGTCGGTGCGAACGATGCATCCTTGGAACGGCTGTTGAACATTGACGAGGCCGCCAGGATCATCGGCAGGGCTCATTGGACACTTAGGCGCGACATCAAGTGTGGGAAGCTCAGATGCGTTCGGATAGGCCGGCGTATCATGATCGAGCCGTCGGAGATTCGCAGGTTGATTGAGGAAGGTAGGGAGCGCAAAGCAATTCCGTGACCATGCGGACCAGCCGCAGCAGAAAGACCAAGTTGGAATTAAAGCGAAAGTGAACAGGACATTGAGTCGGCGTATCTCAAATCGGGAGCCAGCCCAGGCGTCAGCCAACCTGGATGCCGAGCGTTCCATCTTCGGCGCCATCTTACTGGACAACTCACTCTATTCGCAGACCGAAAACCTTGCGCCCAGTGATTTCTTGCTGGATTCGCATCGCAGGATTTACGCCCGCATGAGGGACATCGAGGAATCTTCGCGGCCAATTGACATCATTACCTTGGTTGACGAGCTTGAGCGCCGCAAAGAATTGGAGGTGATCGGCGGCGCCGGCTACATCTCGGGGCTGGTTGATGGAGTTCCCGACCGACCGAGCATCAAGCATTACGTGGAAATTGTGCAGGACTACTCGGCCCGGCGCGAATTCGCCAAGAACGCGGAAGACGCGCAACGCCTAGCGCTCGATCCGAATGTGCCTGCAACCGCGTTAGCCGAGGCCGGCAGCAGGCTATCTGAGATCGCTTCGGGCTCGGACGCACTGCCACCCCGATTTTCCGAGGAGTCACTCGCGTTGCGTTTTTCGCGTCTGCACGCGGATTCACTGCGATTCGTCAATGAGTGGGGCTGCTGGATGTCATGGGACGGGCGTCGTTGGCGTGAGGACCGCACTTTGGCTGTCTTCGATCGAGTGCGCGCCAGCTGTCGCGAAGCGAGTGCGAAGTGTGGCAACGACGAACGGACTGGTGTTCGGTTGGCTTCTAAACTCACTGTCGCAGCCGTCGAACGACTGATCCAATCAGATCGGCGTCATGCGGCTATCGCTGAGCAGTGGGATGCGGATCCTTGGTTGCTTAACACGCCAATGGGAACCGTAGACCTTCGGGCTGGCGAGATGCGCGAGCATAAGCGCGAGCACTACATCACGATGCTAACAGCGGCCGGCCCTGGTGGTGATTGTCCGCTCTGGCTGCGATTTCTGGAGCGCATTACGGATGGCGATACCGAGCTGCAGTCTTTTCTGCAACGCGTAATTGGTTACTGCCTTACGGGCAGCACCAGGGAGCACGCGCTGTTCTTCATGTTCGGGACCGGTGCAAATGGGAAGTCAGTATTCCTGTCCACCATCGCAGCAGTGTTGAGCGACTACGCGAAGACGGCCCCAGTCTCGATCTTCACTGCCAGCAACACGGAGCATCATCCCACGGACCTGGCAGGACTCCGCGGTGCTCGTTTTGTCACCGCTATTGAGACCGAGGACGGCCGTTGGTGGGCAGAAGCGAGGCTTAAATCTCTCAGCGGTGGAGATCGGATCGCAGTCCGTTTCATGCGACAGGATTTTTTCGAGTATGTCCCCCAATTCAAACTGATCGTAGCTGGCAATCACAAGCCAGGGTTGCGAAATGTGGACGAAGCGATGCGTCGCCGGCTGCACCTGATTCCATTCACCGTGACGATCGGCGAGCAGGAAAGAGATCCCGACCTGGCCGCTAAGCTGAAAGCGGAATACTCGGGCATTCTGCGATGGGCGATCGCAGGTTGTCTCGCGTGGCAGCGAGAGGGGCTGAATCCGCCGCCCTCCGTGTGCGCAGCCACGCAAGGTTACTTAGCGGCCGAAGATGTTTTGGGGCGATGGCTTGAGGAACGCTGCGTCAGCAGACGTGAAGTTTGGACGCCTGGAGCTGTTCTGTTTGCAGACTTTCAGCAGTGGTGTGACCGCGTCGGTGAGCGCGCTGGAACGCAGAAACGGTTCAGTCAAGCGCTTGAAGGTCGCGGTTTTGTGCAAGAGAGAACCCGGAAGGCGAGAGGCTTTGCGGGAATTGGCCTGTTGACTGATGTGACGGGTGTGACAGGTTTCCCGGTTATGACCGTACACGCGCGCACGTAAACGGTGATAACCGGGAGACCTGTCACATGTGTCACGACAGCGCACTTTGAGAGCAAAGAACGTAGCGGGAAGGCGCGTGGGAGTGGTCGTTGTCCGAAGGAGGCCAACAGTGATCGAAGAGTGCCACATTTGTCTTTGGCCTCCTTCGCGGAGCATTGGCCCTCTTCAGCAACAACCGATTGTCTGGAACAGCAGGAACGCAAGGGGTGGGTCGATGGTTTCAGATGACGGGAGCCGGCAAACCGATCAGGGTGCGGATCTGGGTCTGGCAGGTGGCCACGAGCCGCGGCTTCATTTCTGCCGGGGCTGTGGCCGATCACTCGCGCTCGGGTTCCGTGGGCAATTTCACGAAGAATGTCTTCGAGCTGACAAACGGAGTCGCACCCGTGAACAGCGACAGCGAGAACAGGAGAGGTTCAAAGCATG
>JBEKFN010000250.1:0-6522 GCA_050013295.1 Terriglobales bacterium | reverse complement strand
GTCGCGCCGCGCCGCATCAACTCATGCAGGTCATGATCCCACACCGAGAATAGACACGTACGCAACTTGCCGTCCGACGTAATGCGAATCCGGCTGCAGTGTCCGCAGAACGGATGCGACACCGGCGCGATAATTCCAATCTCGCCCACCCCATCGGAAAAACGATAGCGCCGCGCCGTTTCGCTGCGCTCGTGCGCAATCTCCTCCAGCGGCAGATACTCCGACATACGGGAGACGATCTCATCCAGCGCAACCACAATCTCCGGCGTCCAAACCCGGTCCTCTTCCAGCGGCATGAATTCGATGAAGCGCACCACCACCCGCTCTTGCCGCGCGAACTTCCCAAAGGGAACGACTTGATCTTCATTGAAGCCGCGCAGCAGCACGCAATTGATTTTCACCGGATCGAGCCCCGCCTGCCGCGCTGCGCGCACTCCCGCCAGCACGCTCTCGTATCCATTCGGCACGCGCGTGATGCGCGCAAATCGCTCCCGATCCACCGCGTCCATGCTGACCGTTACGCGGTCGAGTCCCGCGTCTTTCAGCGGCTGCGCGATCCCGGCCAGCAGATGGCCATTTGTGGTCAATGCAATTTCAGGTTTCTTGCCTTCCAAGGTGCGCAGCTTCGCGAGGTCCCGTACGAACTCCACAATGTCTTTGCGCAGCAGCGGCTCGCCCCCCGTCAATCGAATCTTCGCGATCCCGAGACCAACCAATATCCGCGCCATCCGCAGATAATCTTCAAACGGCAGCTCCGCATAAGCCGCCCCGTTGGTCCCCGTCCGGCAATAAACACAGCGGTAGTTACAGCGGTCGGTGATGGAGATCCGCAGGTCGTGAATCGAGCGCCCGAAATTGTCGGTAAGTGGCATCTGGCAGATTCTTCACGGAAGGAAACAAGCAGGCAGGAATAACTCCGGCGAGCGTTTCCTTTCCAACACGGGAGGCGCAGACGTTTCCATCCGCACCCTCGGATGGCGCCCGTCAAACGGGCGCAACCCTCGCCCCCGCCGCCAGAGAATCGCTCAGGCCACGGGGATCGGAAACTCGGTCCTCATTATAAATGCTGCAGAGCTATGCCGAGCTAAGGATTTTCACGCATCGGCAGTTGGTTTGCCTCCATTGGTTTCAGCAAATCCACTCTCTCAGTCCCTTTGTCAAACGTCACCTGGAGAGTGTCGAACTTCCAAAGACCCGCACTCTTCCGCGCAACAGCATAGAGGGTAGCCTTTCCCCGTGGCCTGCTGATTGGGATTGAGATATCTGCCCGCCCAGATGGACCAGAAGTCTCGATGCTTCCGGACATAAGGAATCCACGTTTGACGGGCTCGCCAAGCCGTTGCCTCACTTCCGGACTCGCCTCGGCTCTCGCAAATGCAAGTTTGCAAACCTCGGAATTGCCAATCATCCCAATAATGGCAATTGCGAAAAGAACCGCAACGCCCAAAATGATCGGCAAGTTTCGTTTCCAGTGCGCATTTAGCAATCTCTGTTTTCTTTCGCCCTCACCCGGACTATCAGCGAAAGGCCCAACGACCTCGGAGGTTGTTTCAGGCAGGCGAGGACGCAGAAACCACGCCCCTGCTATAGCTATGGGTATTGCGAGAAGAACGACATAGGGTCCTCGCAACAGGACCGCTGAGATCGCAAGCGTACCAAAAAAGATCACAAACGTCCCGTAGGCTCTTGCGACTTTCTTCACTCCCGGATTCTCGGGATTGAAGATTCCCCAGCCTGGATACAGTCGAGTCGGGTTTCTGTACAGCCATCTCCCGAGGAGAATGAAAACCGTGCCCAAAACGAGCACCAACATTATGGATTCCATAATCTAAGGCAGACCTCGCTAAAGATCCCTATTATCTCCTGCCAATACCCCTCCCGGCTGCTAAACTTTCCGCATGAAAGCACTCGTCATTACTCGTTTTGGCGGTCCCGAGGTTCTGGAATTGCAGCAGGTCCCCGACGCGCATCCCGCGCCGGAGCAGCTTCTGGTGAAAGTGGAAGCGGGCGGCTTAAACTTTGCCGATCTGCTCACCGCGCGCGGTGGATACGCGGGCACTCCCAAGCCGCCGCTCACCGCTGGCCGCGAATTCGCGGGCATCGAACTGGGAAAGCCCGAATCCAGCGGACGCCGCGTCATGGGTTACACGCAGTGGGCCGCCTTCGCAGAAAAAACGGTGGCGCAGCGCAACTTGCTCTGGCCCGTGCCGGAAAATTGGACCGCCGAACAGGCCGCCGCTTTCCCGGTAAATTTCTTTACCGCCTACTTCGCCTACTGGAAGGCTGGTTTGCTCGACCAGCCCGGCGCTCGCGTCCTCATTCATGCTGTCGCCGGCGGAGTCGGCACCGCCGCCGTCGAAATCGGAAAGATTCTCGGCATCGAATTGTACGGCACTTCTTCTTCCGACGACAAGCTGGCGCGAGTGCGCGAGCTCGGCCTGCAACACGGCATCAACTACAAGCAGCGCGATTATGTCGAGGCGATCAAAGATCTGACGGGTGGCGAAGGCGTCGACGCGGTTTTCGAAATGCTCGGCGGCGAGCACGTCGCGAAAAGTGTTCGCTGCGTGCGCGACTTCGGACGCGTCATCGTCTACGGCGCCGCCACCGGCGAAACCCCGCAACTCGACACCCGCCTTCTCTACGCGAAAGGCGCAAGCGTCCACGGACTCTGGCTGTCGTATCTGAGCGCGAACCGCCCGCTCATGGAATCCGCGTGGAAGCAGCTTTCCGAATGGTTGGCGGCCGGCAAGCTCCTTCCCGTGATCGGAAAAGTTTTCCCGCTGGAACAGGCGCGTGAGGCCTACACGCTGATGCAGGAAGGCAAGAACTACGGCAAGATTGTGCTGAAGATTAGTTAGCAGCGGCTGAATGACCTCTATAGATTTGTCATCCCGAGCGGGGCGAGGGATCTGCAGTTCCTCTACATAGCCCGAACTCCAGACAAAACATCCATACTCTGTTATTCGCCAACATTGCGCCATTCGTTGCTAACGCGGCCAGCGCCCACACGTCCAACGACCATGCAGCAAAAGTGGTTCGCAAAGAAAAAACAAATCGGGAACTTACTCAAACGGAGTTTCGTATCCTGTGGCGAACCAACGTGGCGTGGACGAAACAAACTTCGATCCGCTTAGAAGAGTTTTCAGGGTGACGGGACTGGCTCACACGTGGTTTTGGCGGCCCTGCGTGAGCACAGTCCGGGCAAAGAGAACGAGTTTGAGGCCCGCGTCTTTTTGCGTCACCCTGACACGCGCATTGTAGGACTTTGCTGGAAAAAGGCAAGCCCTCAGTCGAACCACCACCAGCCGCCCCTAACGTCCCGGCCAAGAACCGGGTAGAAAGCGAAGGAGCAAATGAAACGGAACCATCTGGCGCTGAATCATCTGGCAAAGACTGTGGTGCTCGGGCTGGCCGTGCTGCTCGCCGCGAGTGCTTTCGCAAGTAACAAGGGGTCGCTTCAGGTGCGGGAGGCGATCGAAGTCAACGGCCAGCAACTCGCCCCCGGTGAGTATCAAGTGCGCTGGGACGGCACAGGACCGAACGTCGAGGTAAGCATCATGCAGGGCAAGAAGGAAGTCGCGAAGACTACGGCGAAAGTCGTCGCCCTCGATAAAGCCTACGGCTACGACGCCACCGTCGTCGACCACGCCAGCGGCAAGGCAACGGTTTCCGAAGTACGCTTCGCCGGCAAGAAGTACGCCCTAGCCATCGGCGCAACCGACAAAGCCGAAATGAACGCAAGCTCAACCAAGTAACTGACTAACTACTGGGAAAAGAAACAAGGGAGCACTCCGGTGCTCCCTTCTGTTTTTCGCTCCAGCTATCAGCCGTCCCGTCACTTCGCCCGTTCAAGCAGGGTGCCTTGGTCCACATAGGCGGCCAACGGAGTTCCAGCCTTGATCAGTACTTAGGCATCTTCGGATCGATTCGATCCGCCCATGCTATGATGCCGCCGGTCAGGTTATGCACTTTGGTAAAGCCGGCCTGTTTCAGGAAGGCCACGGCTTTCGCGCTGCGTCCGCCCATCTTGCAATGAGCCACGATCTCGCGGCTGGAGTCGAGTTCACTTACGCGCTTCGGCAAGTCGCCGAGCGGGATGAGATATCCCTTCAGGTTGCAGATCTGGTATTCGTGCGGCTCGCGCACGTCGAGGATAAAAATATCGGCTTTGCCATCGAGCTTCTTTTTTAATTCCTCCACCGAAATCACCGGTAAGTCGCCGCCATACACGGGCGCCTCTTCACCGCGGATACCGCAGAACGCATCGTAGTCAATCAGTTCGGTGATCGTCCGGTGGGTGCCGCAGACGGGACAATCGGGATTCTTGCGCAGCTTCAGTTCGCGGAACTTCATGCCGAGCGCATCGACCAGCAGCAATCGTCCGGCGAGCGAATCGCCTTGCCCCAGAATCAGCTTGATGGTCTCGGTCGCCTGGATCACGCCGATCAGCCCGGGCAGAATGCCGAGCACTCCGCCTTCGGCGCACGAAGGCACTAGGCCGGGCGGTGGCGGCTCCGGATAGAGACAGCGATAACATGGTCCGTCTTCGGTCGCGAACACACTAGCTTGCCCTTCAAAACGAAAAATGGAACCGTACACATTGGGCTTGCCGGTGAGCACGCAAGCGTCGTTGACCAGGTAGCGCGTGGGAAAATTGTCGGTGCCGTCGGCGACGATGTCGAACTGGCGAAATAACTCCAGCGCGTTGGCGCTGGTCAGTTTCGTGTCGAACATCCGCAGGTTCAGAAACGGATTGAGCGCCTTCAGTTTGTCGGCGGCGGAGTCGAGCTTCTTGCGGCCAACGTCGTTGGTGGTGTGGATGATCTGGCGCTGCAGGTTGGTGTAGTCCACGACGTCGAAGTCCACGATGCCGAGCGTGCCGACGCCCGCGGCCCCGAGATAAAGTGCGAGCGGCGAACCGAGGCCGCCCGCTCCAATGCACAGGACTTTCGCGGCCTTCAGCTTCTGCTGCCCGTCCATGCCCACCTCGGGCATGATGAGATGGCGCGAGTAGCGCAGGATTTCGTCGTTGCTTAAGACGGCTTCGGGTTTGGCTTCTGTCAGGGTAGCCATAACGTCCTTTTAGAATCTTAATCGGTTTGACGGCGAACTAGATTGCGCAATAGAGACAGCGGCGACAGCGCACGGGGCGGGGCATTCGGCGAGACGCCGGTTCTCCACCCCATCGCGCCAAAAGCGGGCGCGCTGGGAGCCCCGGATTGCAGGTCAAAATCATGCTCCGCAAGTCATAACGCAACCGCCGCCGGCAATCGACGGCACAATGGAAATGGTATCACCGTCTTTCAGCACGGTGGCTTCTTTTTCCAGGTAGCGCATGTCTTCGTCGTTGACGTAGACGTTGACGAACGTGCGCAGTTTGCCGTCCTCGGTATAGAGATGGCGCTTCAGATCGGGATGCTGCGCGACCAGGCCCGCAAGGGCCTCGCCCACGGTCTTTCCAGGGACATGGATCGAGGCCTGTTTCCCCGAGTATTGGCGAAGTGGAGACGGAATTTGTATCTGGGGCATAGCAAGAAGATGCTATGGCACGCGCGAAAGATGCAAGTTGAAGGGCACTAATGCAGCATCAGTGTTCTGCCGATCTAACCACTAGGACGGTGTCTCGGATGTCTGAACTGGTTCGTGTGGTGGGATTGGACTCCGTAAAAGTAGCGTTCGCCCGCTGTCACACTTGCGACGAGCAAATACAGGAAGCGAAACGCATCCAGTCCTCGCTGCTGCCCACAACCCTGCTCTGCCACGAGTCCGTCGAGATCGCGTTCCGCTTCATTCCCTTCTCCGACGTGGGGGGCGACTTTGCCGACGTCTTCCGCTTACCGGACGGTTTCATCGGCATCTACCTTGGCGACGTGGTCGGCAAGGGCTTGCCGGCGGCCATGTACAGCGCGCTCGTGATCGGAACCATGCGCGGGATTCACAAGACCGGAACGGACACTGCGCAGGTTCTTGCCCGGTTGAACGAGCGCCTGATGCAGCGATCCATCAGTGACCGCTTCTGCTGCACCTTGTACGCCCTTTTCAACCCTGCCACGCGGGAACTCATCTTCTCCAATGCCGGGATGCCATTGCCCCTGCTCGCTTCCGGAGCCGCGTGCCGGCAATTGGGCGAGGGTGGATTACCCTCGGGAATGTTCCCGAGGTCCACTTACGGACGGCACGTCGTGCAACTGAGTCCGGGAGACTGCGTTCTGTTTGCGACCGACGGTCTTCATGAATTGCACAACGCGGAGGGAGTCGAGATCTACACTGCCCAAATGGAGGAGGTTTGGGCACAATGCCAGCAGAAATCGGCAAGCGAATCGCTGGAGTTCATCTACGACCGCCTGCTGGCGTTCTCCGACGGCAGCCCGCCGCAAGACGATATTACTGCGGTCGTGCTGAAAGTGCTGCCCTAATCCATGGTCATGACACTTCGGTCTTCTCGTCCACGAATTTCTTGTCGTCCTCGTCGCTCCCCGTCAGTTCGAACGAATTCGTAATCGTCGCCTTGCCCTTCTC
>JBEKFN010000249.1:0-6527 GCA_050013295.1 Terriglobales bacterium | reverse complement strand
CTGTGGACTTGCAGCCCGCCGTTGTAGTGAATAAAGCCCAATTTTCTGAACCGGTTCATGAAGAAGCTGACCCGCGAACGGGTGGTGCCGATCATTTCCGCCAGCATCTCCTGACTGATCTTGGGAACCACAGGTTCGGGTTTGCCTTCCTTGCCAAAGTGGGCGAGCAGCAAAAGGATCCGGGCCAGCCTCTTTTCGCTCGAATTGAAAAGCTGATCCACCAGATCTTCTTCGTAACGGATGTTCCGCGCCAACAAATAGGCCACGAACAGGTCGGAAAATTCGTGTTCCCGATGAAGCGCTTCCATCATGGCTTTCTTGTCGATGCGCAGAACGGCGCAATCCGTCATTGCGGTTGCAGAGCCCATGCGGAAAGCCTGACCTGCGAGCGCACCTTCACCGAAGAACTCGCCGTCCCCTAATATGCCAATGGTTGCTTCCTTGCCATCATTGGACACGACCGTGAGCCTTACTTTGCCGGTCTGGATATGAAACACCGCATCAGCGGTGTCCCCTTGCGCAAAGATTCCTTGTTTCTTCTGGAAAGGCACAACTTTCCTGGTCATCGGTGCACTCTATGAATGGGGCGCTCCAGGAGCCGCCGAGAAATCCTACGCGGGGGGACGACTGTGGAGTCCCACCCTTCACAAAACGAAGGGTGGTGCACCCGGCACCATTGGGTTTCAGTAATTGTTCGATACCAAACATACAGTATTTTCAGGGCAGGGTACGCTTGAAGTGACAGTTCAGCAGGTGCCGGGGGCTGATCACATCCGATGTCCACAACACGCCTCTATGTCGAATGTCCAAACTGCCACACACAATACCTCATAAAAAAAGGCGCACTGACCTATAGCAACGGAGCGTACATTGAAAATGTTGCCGGTGCGCCTGAATGGCAAAGGTTGCTTTGTCCCTGCCGGCCGGGAAATCCCTATAAGTTCAAATTGAGCGAAGCCACGCGGCTACAAGTGTTTTCAAACGATGAAAGTGAGCGCACCCACTTCTTGCGGGAAAAGAATAAGGCTCCCACCTCGGGTTCTAGCAAAGCTAAGGAAGGCAGTAAGCAGAACAAAACGACGAAAGGCGATTAGTTGCACTGCCGGCGGGTGGCCCGTCCAAGCTTCGCTTGGGCGGGGCCTTTGACTTTTTCCTCACCACAAACGCCCCGCGCACCATCACAGCCCCCCAACCGCCCGTCGCCGACAATGGAGATCGACCCTGTGGCAGGACAGAGGTGTGCCCGTCAACAAGACGGCCCTCGAACCTGCCCAGCCCCACTCCTGCCGGCACTTACGGCAACCCAAATCGCAACCCCGGGGGGACGACACCCGACCGGGGGGCCCGCCCACCAGGAAAATGAGTTTTGCAATAATTACAGTGTAATAAGTACCCGCTTGTGTCTCTTTAACCACAACCGACACCGAGCATTTTCAATAACTTACAACCCCACCCCTCGCCCAAAACTCCGCCGCGTTTTTCGAAGTACATATATAAGTATACGTACAATTATACCTGCACAAAATGTTCCACGTGGAACATTGTACGTACAACCTGGGCGGTGTGGCTTAGAGCCGTGCCCTTCCCAAAAAAACCGACCGCCGGGGTGTTGAATCCCGGCGGCCGGTGTTTCGTAGGTCCTCGTCGAGGTGTTTCGCCTCGCTCGACTTATGACAGGAAGAACTCTTTTGCCAGCGACAACCACTCCTGGCCTGGGATCTGGGTTGCTACGTCGTTGATGGCTACTCCACCGTCCTGGGCCAGCGCTCCCATGGCCAGCGGCATCGGCATCCGGTGCTGCAGGCGGCTTGCCGCCTCTTCCGTCCACCAGCGGGCGAGCGGACCACCCAGCAGGTTCTTGAAGCTTGTCTTGGCGTCGGGCGACTGCACCGTCACTAGCCAGCCTTCTCCGTAGGGATCGCGCAGTGCCAGCTTCGGATCGTCCATGAGCGCCTGGTTGATTTCAGACACGGTGCCCTCGATCGGCGAAACCATATCGACTGAGTAGTCGTCGCGATAAAGTGTGCACATCTTCTGGCCTTGGCGAATCCACTGACCGCGCTGCGGCAGCGTGATGTTCTCGATCGTGCCGGTGAGCTTAGAGGCAAAATCGTCCATGCCGACCCGCACCAGGTTGGGGCTTTCGCTCAGCGCCCAGGTGTGACCGGGGTGGTAGCGCAGGTTCTCCGGGACCGCGAAGCCGCCGACCAAGGCCGGCTGAAGGCGTGGCGCAACCGCGTCATGCTTCGCTGGGGCAACCTGCAACGCTGGTCGGTCAAAGGCGTGGCGGGTGCGGAAGTAGTCAATCGCCAAAAAGGTTGCGAAGAAGAAGAGAACCAGTAGGACTGTCATAAGTCACCTCGTCGGAGGGCCGTCTAGCGAGCCACTCACACTTTTCTAAAGGCAATCGCCATGCCAAGACGAGGCGAACTGCGAGCGGGTGCGCCGCTGGCGGCTATCTGCTGTGGAATCAGTCGGATAGACGAAAAGCAGCTTCGTGGCGCGGACCGTTGCGATGAGATTGGCAACAATGCATTGATGGAAAACGCAACACGCCAAAGCTCGTGTTTTCAGTGTTTGGAGGTGGAAGTAGACCGTGGCGGCTTGGAATCAGTAACTTACGCGAAACGCACGCACTGTTTAATCTCACAACAGCAAGAGTTGAAGAATGCAACGGTGAAAACCTCGCCACGAGAAAACTGGGTTCCATGCAAATATTCGGGCCAGCGGCTGGGGGCCTTCACAATGTGGCGTATCACCTCGGATAGGGTTGCACGAAACTCCGCCGCTACGTCTGGGCTCCGGCTGCGGTGCCATCCGATGGCGTCCCCCAAATCCTGCGTTGCCTCAGGGTGAAACCGGAACCGCTTACTTCTCATCCGGGAACTCTTTGGCGAGTTTCCGGAGCACTCGCTCGCCTGGGATCATCTTGACTTTGCCCGATCGAATATCATCGACCCGACGCTTGATCTCTTCGCCCCAGGCCTCCTCAACTCCTTCTTCCGCGGGCCCTTCATCGAGGCTCTCAATCAAGTGATCGATTAACAGGCCGCGCTCTTGAATGGAAAGCGCCAGCACTTTCTCCAGCACATCGGAAACTTGCGGCGTCATCTCTGCCATGACCACCTCACGTGCCCATTCTATCCCAGGTTGCGGGTATCCCATTCAGCGCACAGAACGCAATGAGTTGGGGGCGCCCGGCAAGGCAGGTGTGGTGAGAGTCAATGAGTGGGGAGTACTAAGATGAAGATCCGACCTCCGGCCGCGTTAAGCGGAGTCTGACGGTATACGCTTCTTCAAGCGCTTCACTGGCAGACATTCTAAGTATGAGGAGTAGGGTGGCCTTGGCACACACCAACTCCCCCTTCACGCATCTGGAAATAACGGCCACTCGTTGGAGTTCTTTCTGGCTCAATCGAAATGTTTCCCCGTTCATAGGGTGACAGTTTCACGTTGCCATTAAGGGATGACAGAATTATGGAGCAAGATATGCATATTATTGCATCTGTTAGCCAAGAGAAGATACTGGTAGACTAACTAGGTTCGAAGGAGTATCTGAATGTCCTCATACGCCCGCCGTCTTCGCTGGATAGTTGTGTTTGTATCCTTGTTTCCGTACGCTGCCTCCGCGTCGACCGCGACCACCTATCTTTACCTAAATAGCCAACCGGGCGACTACATCGGTCAGGGAATTACGCAGACATTGACTCCCTCCGAAGGCACATTCTCGGTCAGTAACGGTCTCAACACCGTGAATGTTTCTTTCAACACGCCGGAGTTCAGCCAGTCCTGGCATTTGAATTTTGGCTCGCCCCTGTCAGTGAAATTCGCCAAGGGTCAATACGTAGGCGCGCAACGGACACCATTCCGCGGGCCGACGCGGCCGGGCATTGATGTAAGCGGAGACGGACGGGGTTGTAACACGGATACCGGTCAATTCCTGGTATCCTACTTCGCGCTGGCCCCGGATGGAACGGTGGCGCGGCTCGCGATTGACTTTGAGCAGCATTGCGAAGGAGCCGCCCCCGCTCTCTACGGTTCATTACGCTATAACTCAGGAGTAAGTGCCGTACCACGGCTGGGAATTGGCAGCGCTTACACGCTGAAGGGTAACACGGGAGCCAGCGACGGTCTGATTGAAGTCGCACTATCGATGCCAAGCCAGAGCGTGGTCACGGCGCAGTATGCGACGGCCGATGCCACGGGCGTGCAGAGCGTCGATTATGTGGCCACGAAGGGAACGGTGACCTTCCCTGTCGGAACGACCTCCGAAACCGTTGTCGTTCCTATCCTCGGAGACCGGCTGCCGCGGGGCAACAAGACATTCAAAATTGCGTTGACGTTACCCGCCGGCGCCCTATTGGGTACCCCTTCCGCGTCCGTTTTGATCCGCGATCCTAACATCGCCCAGAAGGTACTCGCGATGAGCAGCCAGTCCGGCGATTACATCGGGCAGGGGCAGCAATATCTCATCACGCAGTCCGACGGGATTTTCACGCCCAACACTTCGGCGAATGTGGTGACGATTTCGGTAAACAAGGGCGACAGCTGGGAGACGGATTTTGCCGGTCCCAGCAGCGCCCGTCCGGCCGCAGGCGAATACCTTAACGCGCAGCGTTATCCTTTTCAGCCTGCGGGCATTCCGGGACTGAGCGTCTATGGAGCAGGGCGCGGCTGCAATACCCTCACCGGCAACTTCGACGTGCTCAAGGCGGTGTATAACAAAAGCACGGGCGCATTGCAGTCCTTTGCCGCCGATTTCGAGCAACATTGCGAGGGAGAGACGCCGGCATTATTTGGCTGGGTGCGGGTAGGCTCGCTCCTACAGCAATTCTCAGCGAGCGACGCTGTCATCCAGGGATCGTCGGCGGTGTTCACCGTGACGTTGAATCCGTCGCTTGCGAAATCGGTCTCGGTGAACTTTTCGACTGCTGCCGGAAGCGCGATTCCAGGCACGGACTACGTGGCCACTTCTCAAACCCTCGTGTTCTCTCCGGGCATGCTGGAGCAAACGGTCAGCGTGCCGCTTCTGACCTCCAATACGCCGAAGAAGACTTTCTATGGTCAGCTTTCGTTGCCGAGTGGAGCAGCCGTGTGGGTGAGCCAAAGTTCGGCGACGTTCTGACGCCTTTTCTGACGACCAAGTGCCCCGTTCATCGAGTCCCTTGCGATGAGTGAAATTCGCTGCGGCTACCTCTTCACCACCACCCCAATCCCCAACTCGCGCAACTGACCCTCCGCCACTGGCGTGGGCGCTTCCATCATCAAGTCTTTCGCGGCGGCGGTCTTGGGGAAAGGAATTACTTCGCGCAGGCTATCCGCTCCCGCCAGAATCATCACGATGCGATCGAGGCCGAGCGCGATCCCGCCGTGCGGGGGAGTGCCGTATTCGAGCGCTTCCAGGAAGAATCCGAAACGCGAGCGCGCTTCTTCTTCCGTCATGCCGAGGGCGTGAAAGATTTTGCTCTGTACATCCTGCCGGTGAATACGGATCGAGCCCGACCCCAACTCCGTCCCATTCAGCACCACGTCATAGGCGAGCGCGCGCACCATGGCGGGATCGGTTTCCAGCTTGTCCATGTCTTCATCGTGCGGCGAAGTAAACGGATGATGAGCCGGGTTCCAACGCCTCTCGCTTTCATCCCACTCGAACATTGGAAAGTTCGTCACCCACAGAAAACGGAAATCGCCTTTCTGAAAAAGCTTGTGCCGGTCGGAATATTTCTGCGCCAGCGCCACGCGCAGCAGTCCGGCCGAGGCATAGATGGCCATCTCCGCGGGCGTTACTTTGCGCTTGCTGGCCGGATGCGCGTCTCCGGTTGCGCCGGAGCGCGCCGAGCCCACCACCAGCACCAACAGATCGTCGGCCGCGGCCGCGCCCGTTTTCGCACGCACCTTCTCTCGCACTCTTGCTCCCGCTTCGGGGTGCTTGTTCTCGATGCGCTTGAAGTCTTCGAACACGCGCGCGCCGCCCTTCGCCACAAACAGCGGCTTGATGTCGTCGCGCTCCTTGCGCGAAAGCTCGCCCACGTGCGGAATGCGGATGGCAATCACGGGCAGATCCTTATTGATGGCCAGCGCTTCGAGATCGGAGGGCGCAAAACAATCGGCCACGTCGGTGAAGGCGGGCACGCGCAGGTCGGGCTTATCGATGCCGTACTGGCGGATGGCATCGTCGAAATCCATGCGCGGGAAAGGCGTCTTGATTTCGTGGCCCGCGGCTTTGAATGCCGCGGTCAAAAAGCCCTCCACCACTTCCCACACCCGCTCCGGTTGCGGATACGACATCTCGAGATCGATCTGGGTGAATTCGGGCTGGCGGTCGGCGCGCAGATCTTCGTCACGGAAGCAGCGCACGATCTGGAAATATTTGTCGAAGCCGGAGATCATCAGGATCTGCTTGAATAGTTGCGGCGACTGCGGCAGGGCGTAGAACATTCCCGGCTGCACGCGGCTGGGGACGAGATAATCGCGCGCGCCTTCGGGCGTGGAGCGCGTCATGAACGGCGTTTCGATCTCGAAGAAGC
>JBEKFN010000248.1:0-6531 GCA_050013295.1 Terriglobales bacterium | reverse complement strand
GAGACCATCGATACCCTCGCCCGCGCCGTTCGCGCCGGACACGCCTTTACCACCGCCCTCGAAATGATTGCCAACGAAGTCGCCGAACCCGTTGCCGGAGAATTCCGCCAGCTCTACGAAGAACAGAAATTCGGGCTCCCGGTGCGCGACGCCCTGCTCAACCTTGCCGACCGTGTTCCTCTGGTCGACGTTAAGTTCTTCGTGACGGCGGTGATGTTGCAGCGCGAAACCGGCGGCAATCTCGCCGAGATTCTTGACAACCTCTCTTACGTCATTCGCGAACGCTTTAAGATCCTGCGCCAGGTCCGCGTCCACACCGCCCAGGGACGCCTCACCATGGCCTTGCTCATGGCTCTGCCGCCCGTGATTGTGGTCCTCATGCTCCTCATCAACCCGGGCTTCATTCAGCCGCTTTTCACCGACCCGTTGGGGCACGCCTTGATCGTAGGAGGCATCACTTTGCAGACCATGGGCTACTTTGTGATTCGCAGAATTATCAGGATACAAGTCTGACTATGAGTTACCAGTTGTCAGTTGTCAGTTGTCAGTTGTCAGTTGTCAGTTGTCAGTTGTCAGTTGTCAGTTGTCAGTGAATATGGACGAACCATAGGTTTCGGCTTTTACTGAGAACTGACAACTGAGAACTGAGAACTAAAGGTTCAAATAAGGTCTTATTCATGGTGCTGGCACTCACCATTTTCGTGTTTCTCACCATCGTGGTGATCGTGTTCGCATTTGGAGCAGCCGCGGTTGTGCCCTCGTCGGTGCTCGGCTCCCGCCTGCGCGAAATCGGCTGGCAGCGCCCCAAATCCCAGACGAGACCCGCCATCCGCGAACGCATGCAGCAGGCTCTCGATCCCCTGAGCCGCGCCTTGCCCTCCTCGGCCACCAACGTTTCGCAAACCCGGGCCTGGCTGATTCAGGCGGGATATCGCAACCCCCAGCACGTTACCATCTATCGTGGGTTGCGCGTCCTGTTCGCCGCCATTTCTTTCTTCGCGGTTTTTGCATTCACCGGATTCGGTTCGCCCCTGCTGCTCTTAGGTGTGACCGCATTCGGCTTTTTTATCCCGCGATTCTTGCTAAAAAAGAAGATGCAGGAACGGCAGCGCCGCCTTCGCCTCGGCCTTCCCGATGGACTGGATTTGACTGTGATCTGCGTGGAAGCGGGCTTGTCTCTCGATCAGGCGATGATGCGAGTGGGCGAGGATCTGCGCACCGCGCACCCCGAACTGAGCGGCGAATTCCATCTCTTCGATCTCGAAACTCGCGCCGGGAAACCCCGCGTCGAGGCGCTCCGCAATCTGGCCGAGCGCACCGGCGTCGATGACATTCGCTCCCTGGTCGCAACCCTGATTCAGACCGACCGTTTCGGAACCAGCGTAGCTCAGGCCCTGCGCGTGCATTCCGATTCCCTGCGTACCGAGCGCCGCCAGCGCGCCGAAGAACAGGCCGCTAAGACTACCGTTAAAATGATCATTCCCCTCGTGCTGTTTGTCATGCCCTCCCTGATTTTCGTCACCGTCGGGCCGGCTGTAATTCAGTTGATGCATATTTTCATGCCGGTTGCCGGGGGAAAACGGTGAGTTATTGAGTCATTAAATCATTGAGGTATTGAGTCAATGTTCAATGTCTCAATGATTCAATGATTCAATGAACCGGCCCAAGGGATACGCTTTTAACCGTACACGCACCACCTATCTCGCGACCGATCTCCTGATCGCGCGTACCCACTGGTCCCGCTTTCGCGGCCTCATGGCCACCCACTCGTCCCATTTCTCCCATGGCCAGGGACTATGGATCAACCCCTCCCACGGCATCCACACCTTCGCCATGCGTTTTCCCATCGACGCCGTTTACCTTGACCGGGAAAGAATTGTCATTCACATTGAAGAGGAGCTCAAGCCCTGGCGCATGGCGGCGGTCCGCGTCCACTCCGCCTCCGTGCTCGAGCTTCCGACAGGCACCGTCCGCGAGTCCCTGACCGCGCTCGGCGACCAGGTCGATATTTCTTTCGAAGAACGTCCCGTTCACACTGAGGCCGCCTGAAGCATCGAAACTAATGAACACCACGCGCGATTCGCATGAGAGTATGCCTTCAGGCATACCGCAAGTCCCGGTATTGGCCTAGCTTTTGGGTGGCGCAGCGGTTCACCGCTGCGATAACAAGGGCTAACTTCTCGACGAACGGGAAGGGCATGTAGTGCACCCCCGTAGCACTGGACAAAATACCCCAATAACTCCCCACAAAAGCGCACTTGACTCAGCTGCTAGAATAGATTCATAGCAACCAAAGTTTTGCTTTAGCGCACCTGCTCCTTGACAACAAAATGGGATGGTCTCGACGCCCCAGCCCCAGCCGACGAATGTCTTGATTTTCGATTAACCAAATTCCTTTCAATACTTTGAAAGGAATATACCGCTGTGCGCCAAGAAGAGCCAGCTAAGTGATTGATTCCACGTGACGGCCCCAGCGAGGACGCGTCGAATTGTCCGGAAATCAAGCTAACTCCTTATTCCGGAATACTTTGCCTATAAGTCATTATGATTGAATACTTTGGCGGTAGACATTCCATAAGTCAATGATTCCAATAGACATGTGGTAGGGGTGGGGGGGTAGGGGGGGGTGGGGGGATACCGCTTGATAGATTACCTCGCTTTCGGGACGTCCGAAAAAACTCCTCTCCACTGGTTCCGAAAGAATAAGGTTCGAGGGAAAAGATCCGAGAGAAAAAGACACAAAAAACACTGAAGTACCCGCGAAAATCCGCCAATCCTTCTGGCACACTACACTAGTACGAATCCCTCAGAAGAAAACGTAGCCCAAAATAATGTCCGAAGTTGACACCATTCCCGAAACTATCACCCAGTGGCCCGAACCACCGCGCCTGCTGGTGGAATGGTCGTCCCGATGGGAAGAGTTCAAGTCTGCCTTACAACCGGCGCTCGCCCGCCCTCCGAGGCGCTTGGCCGGAGAAGCGCCCGTTGGCATGTTCCCGTATCGCGGCATGCTCGTCTGCTGGCTGCTCGAATGCCTTCTGCTGATCGCGATCATCGTGCTCCCCGAGCGCTTTGCCAGTCCTGAGATCCCCCTTCCTCCAACTCGTCCGCAATGGGACGTCATCTATTACTCCGGCGACGAACTGCCGCAAACCCAAGACCGGGGCGGGGCGCAGTCCGGTAAATCCGGACGCGCCGGCGGCCAGCAAGCCCACCACCGCACCCAGACCATCCGCGTAGCGCGCGGCGACAAGCCCCGCGAGAAGGTTGTGGACGCCCCCAAGGTAAATCTGCCTCATTCGGATTCCGCAGTCGCCAATCTGCTCGCCTTCAAACCCAATCCGGGACCACCACCCTCCGAAGGCCTGCGTTCTACGCTCGCTGCACCGACTCTGCCGGCGATGAGCGTGGTGCCGCCTTCGCCGGAACTAAATTCATCGGCGAGCCGCAAGTCGAACATGCTGACTCCAAGCATCATCCCACCAGCGCCGAATGTCTCGCGCGACAAGATGCGGACCGCAAACCCGATCGCGCCTACCGTTATCGCTCCCGCTCCGCAGGACGCGCAGCGTGACTTGGCCAGTTCTCGTATACCGCTGACGCAGACCGTCGACGTAGTAGCGCCACCGGTTTCCGCGCCCCAGCGCGACGTCTCGTCCAGACCCAAGCTGACTCTGCCCGCCCCGGCAGTTATAGCGCCGCCGCCGTCGCAGGTCAGCCGCGATCTCAACAGTTGGGGAGGCTCGGCAACTGGAGACGTGCGCGCTAAGCCCGTGCCGCCGCCACCCACCGCATCTGGCGGAGGGTCACTCGCAAGAACTGGTTCTGGTGCCTTTGCGCCCCAGGTTGTGCCGCCTCCGGCCAGCATCGACGGCGCCGGTTCCCAGAACGGCGGTTCTCAGAAAAGCGGCCGCTCCAGCGCGCCCGGAGGCGCGGTTCTGGGCGATGCCAACGTCGTGCCACCCCCACCGGGCTTGGGCGGCGGCAAAGCTCTCTCTGGCAGCGGACGAGGAAACAAGGGCGCTGGTGCTGGCGGTCCGCTCGACCTGGGTTCTTCCGTAGCTCCGCCGAGTAACGCTGGAGGCAACGCTGCCGGCTCCGGGGTCGTCATCTCCAGCGAACCGGGAACCAAGGTTGGAGTACCGAACTCCAGCGGCGAAGGCGCTCTCGCCATGTCGCCCAGTGGTACATCGAAAAGCGGTCTCGGCGGAAGCGGCGGCGGATCGGGCATCGGCAAAGGCAATGGCCCCGGCAGCGGGTTGCAAGGAGAAGGGTCGGGCGCGGGCAGAGAAGGCACAGGGCGCGGCTCCGATCCCAACGCGCGTGGAGGGATCTCGCCGTATCCCGGCCCCGGTGGCGCGGGAAGTGGCACCAGCGGCACACCCGCCATGCCCGGCGTATCCGTGGAGGGCGGCACGACCACCGTCAACCTGCCCAGTTTCGGATCTCCCGGCGGCGACGCCCCAGCTACGGGACCCGGACACTCCGCGGTAAGTGACCACAAAAGATCCGGAGTTACGGTGGTCGCGACCTCGCGCTCCGGTGGCGTGTTGCCCTATTACGGTCTGTTGAAGGGCGACAACTATTCCATCTACATCGAAACCTCAATCGGAACGGCGGTGATTCAATACTCCGATCCGTCTTCAGCCGCGCATCCTTCCCGCGAAGCGTTAAGCGAGCCCGAGCCTCTACGTAAAGACCTTCCCGATGGCCTTCGACCAACGCACGTCGTGTTCGCCTGCACCCTTGACCGCACCGGAGTTCTGAAGGACCTGAGAGTGCTGGAACCAGGTGCGGCCGAGACCACCTCGAAAATTTTGGCTGCATTGCCCAAGTGGAAATTCCGTCCCGCATTTCGCGGGGATGAACCGGTCGAAGTAACTGCGATTATCGGGTTTGGGATTGATACGCGGTAAGACGGTGTCGCTGTTATCAACGAGCGCGGCGAAGAAACATTGTCACCAGACCAAGGACAAACAATAGCAATAGGCCTACAGAGAAGATGTAATACACAACTCTCGTCTTGGGCCAAAGCCAGCTTGGCCATTTGTTAGCGAACTTATCCGACAAGGTATCGTGGAGGCGCAGAGGCATTCCGGCCTCGTCCGAGCCGGATTGCCAATGCGCCGAAATCCAGGATGCGCGAAGATTCGAAAGAAGCAAAGCCGTTATGATCACCCGTAGCACGATCATTCCAGGCGAACCCACAAGAAGCTTGAACGATGCAAGCGTATCGATGACATAAAAAACAAATACTATCGTGGCAGCGAAGCCGCTGTGCTCCCGAACGCCGACCCCTCCTAGATGGAAAAACAAGAATATGACCATTCCCAGCACAGGCTGATGCGCCACAAATAAGAAGGCCAATGACGATGCGGCCACCACCGTGCACACCCAATAGCCTTGGACGGCGAGATACTCTACGTCAGCGCCACTCTCAATTGAAGGCCAAAAGAGGCTCTTGAGGCGGCTCTCGCTACGTGGCGTGGAATCGGATATCCCGAGAGTTTGCATGCCAAGGATTAAAACCCACTCTCTTTACTGTGTCCAGCAGAAAGCTCGGACAGGCGAGACCATCCGACTTATTAATATCCTTTTCGCTTGTCCACCACCGCCAACAACGGCTGCCCGGCAAGATAGCGGCGCAGATTGTCCGAGAACAGCGCGTAATGCCGCTCCCATAACTTGTCGGTCAGCGCCGCCGTGTGCGGAGTAATCAGCAGATTGGGCACGTCCCACAACGGCGAGTCGGCAGCCAGCGGCTCTTTCGGAAATACATCGAGCGCCGCACCGCCAATTTTCTTCTCACGCAGCGCCGCGGCGAGCGCGGCCTCGTCCACTAGTGGGCCACGGCCGACGTTGATCAGGCAGGCATCCGGATTCATAAGCGCCAAGCGTTCGGCGTTCGCAATAGCCTTTGTGCTGTCCGTAACCGGTGCCGCCAGCACGATGTAATCCGCTTGGCTAAATACTTCGTCGATTTGCGCTGGCCCCAACACAGCGTCCGCGCCCTCACTTCCCTTCTCCGGATGCTCGCGCACCGCGATCACCCGCATGCCCAGGGCTTTCGCGCTCTTGGCGACCGCGCGTCCGATGCTGCCGAGGCCCACCATGCCAAGGGTTGCGCCCGCAACTTCCCGGATTCGAGGCAGTTCGTCCCACAGGATCTGCTGCCCCCAAACGTGCTTCGCCTGCAACCGCACCGAGTCCGGAATTTTCTTGGCCAGCGCAAAGATGAACGCAATGACGTGCTCCGCCACCACCGGCCCATGCACTGCGCGCGCGTTGGTGAGAACAATCTCGCTCTGGACGAGTTCCGGAAACATCAACTGATGAACCGCCGCCGCCGGAGAGTGAATCCATCGCAGTTTCTTTGCCGTCCCGATCTGCTCCGGACGGATCGACCAGGCCACGACTATTTCAGCATCGACGATCTCTTCATCCACCCGCTTGTAATCGGGAAGATGAACAACATTGAGTTGCGGGAAATCCCGCCGCAATCGCTCGGAAAACCACAAGGGAGCGTTCCAC
>JBEKFN010000247.1:0-6537 GCA_050013295.1 Terriglobales bacterium | reverse complement strand
TTGAACGGCGATATACCAGGGCAGCATGACGGCGAGGTAGACGGCGATGCCGGGGATCCAGAGGGTGCGCGGGATGGCACGCCAGTCACGCTTTACAGCGACGAAGAGAAAGATAATGACCGCGGACAGAGCGGGCGCGACCGGGCCTTTGGCCAAGGTTCCGAGCGCCAGAGCAATATAGAAGGCGGCGAGATAAATGTGCCGGCGGCTTTCGTACCAGGCGTACCAGGCAAGCAATGCAATGGAAAAAGCGGCGGCGAGCGGCATGTCGGTCGCGGCGGCGCGCGCAAATCCAATGACGCCGGCGCAACTCGCCGTGATGAGGGCGCCGTCGAGTTCACTGCCGGGGCGGAAGCGGCGGAGGAACAAGTAGATGGCGCCGATGAGCACGGTAGCGTCGAAAGCGGCGGGCAGGCGGGCAGTCTGGTCGCTGACGCCGGCGACACGGAACGACAGCATCGCCTGCCAGTAATACAGTACTGGCTTTTCGAGCCACGCCTTGCCTTGCAGCGTGGGCGTAATCCAATCGGAGCGCTCGAGCATTTCGCGCGCTATTTGCGCGTAGCGGGGTTCGTCGGCGCCAAGCAGGCCGAAGGCGCCGAGACCGTAGAAGAAAAGGAATCCGCAGAACGCCACTAGCAGCAGCACATCGGTGCGGGTTCGCGGATTCGTTCCTGGCTTATTCATTGCATGTCAGGCAGGGCGTGGCCATAGCGATCTCGGGTTGGTGCGCTGGCGTTCATGGTCGCGTTCGTTAGCTGGTTGCTGAGTTCGCGTCCAAGACTACCGGTTCTAGGTGCAGGCGATCGACAATTCGGGACACGGCGACGGCCAGAGGTCCTTCAATCGAACAGCCGCTGGCGCATTTGTGCCCGCCGCCACCGAAATGCTCGGCCACGGTGGAGACATTCACTGCTCCTTTACTGCGCAGGCTGATGCGATAGCGGCGATCGGGGAGTTCGCGAAAGAAGATGGCGACCTGCACGCCGGCCATAGAGAGCGCATAGTTGACCAAGCCCTCGCAATCTTCTTCGCGGGCGCCGAAGCGTTGCATCTGCTCCTGCGTGACCCAGATCCAGGCCAGCGTACCTTCGCGATGCAGATTAGACAGAGCGGCGCCGAGCAGCCGAAGTTTGGCCGTCGAATGTCCGAAGTAGATAGGCCGCGCACAAAGCGCGGGGTCGGCCCCGGCGAGCACCAGTTCCCGCGCGACAGTGAAAGTGTGTTCGTTGGTGCCTTCAAACATGAAGGACCCGGTGTCGGTCATGAGAGCGGTATAGAGACAGGTGGCAATGTCGCGATCGACGGGGACGCACGCCAGGCGGGCAAGACGGAAAATAAGTTCGGCGGTGGCCATCACTGTGGAATCGATCCAGTTGATGTGGGCAAAATTGCGGCCGCTGGCGTGATGGTCGATGCTGATGAGGAAACATTGTTCCAGACCTTCGAGAAGCGTGCGCCTGATGCTGTCGCATTCCAGCAGGATGACGGCATCGTTCCAGGGGACAACATCGGTCTGAATGACGCGATGGGCGAAGGGAAGGTTCTGATAGATGCGCGGGACGCCATCGTGCATAACGACTTCGGCGTCCTTTCCCATGACGCGCAGGATCTGGCCACAGGCAAGGGCAGAGCCGATGGCGTCTCCGTCGGGACGGGCGTGCGAAGTCACCACCAAGCGGCCACGCGACCGAATTTCTCGTAGAACCTGCTCAAGCATGAGGTGCTCTTAGCGCTTAGCTTTCAGTTCCCAGAGCGGTTCCACCGTAGCCGTATCCCGCTCGTGTGGTGCTCGTGTGGGGACGGGCGCCCTCGCCCGTCCAAGCCGAGCGCAGCTCGGCAGTTGCCTGCGGTCACAGCAATTCTGGATCGCTATAGCCCCTAGGTTCGTATCGGGACATCGCGTTAGCGATGCCGTAAGTTCCCCGAAATCAGCCGCCCCTTTAGGGGCTCGGCTCAGCGCCCTTCCGGCTGCGTCTCTTAGCGCGGCCGAGAAGCTCGTCGACCCGACTCTCCAATTGATCGGCACGATCGATCTGGAAATAAAGTTCCGGAGGGCGGCGCAGACGCAGGCGTTCCGCGAGTTCGTGCCGCACGAAATTCTTGGCAGCGGCGAGCCCTTCGAGGGTGCGCTCCGCCTCGGCCTCATCGCCGGCAACGCTCACCATGACGCGAGCGGAACGCGCGTCCTGGGCCATAAGCACGGCGCTGACGCTAGCCAGCCCGATGCGAGGATCTCCGAGCTCGCCTTCGAGGATGGTTTCGATCTCTTCGCGGATGGCCGCGCTCAGCCGTCCGCGATGATACTTCTGGCCACGATGCTCCACGGCACACCTCGAATACGAAAACCAATGAGAATATCAGAAAAGTCAAGTCCGCCGTGATCTATATGGTCCCAATAGAGCTGGATTTGTGGGTCCGCGACAATCGGCTGCTGGAAGCCTCCCCATGAGCGCCCGCTTCAGAGCGTCTTCTCGTTGGCTCGAGCCCAGGCCGCTGCGGTCGCTACGTGGGTTCGTGCGGTTTCAAGCCGTGACTTCTCGGCCAGCAGGCGCACCTGCAAGTCGGGCAGGAAATGTTTCAGTTTTTCCAGATTGCCGCGGTATTCGAGCGATTCTTTTTCGAACGCCTCAGCCGCTTCGGAATGTGCCGGCAGCCGCCGCAGACATTCCGCTGCCCGCAGAAGCTGGCTGAGTATGTCCGAGAAGTCCTGCGGCCTGATGCTCGAACAGTGTTTTCGTTCCGGACGGAGACGAAGCAGTGCGGAACGCAGGTTCTCATTCACCAGCCGCAAGGTCTCGAGCGCGTCCCGCGGCATTATCCCTCCCAGTCCATGCGCACAGGATCGGACTCGGGGCCAGCCCCGGCGGAAGCAACCATGCCGGCTGCGGTCGTGACCGATGGCCTTTCCTCCCGCTCAACCACGATCCATGCTTCTCGCACTGCCAGCAAGTCCGTGATGAGCTGGGTGACCCCGCGTTGCGAAGGATGAAATTGCACCCACACCAGACTCTGGCGCACCGCGTTATAAAAATTGTCGAGATCCTTGGCGACCTTGCCTCCTTTGGCAAAGTCCAGCGACGACTGTAGATGCCCGACCACCAGGATCGCGTGTTTGATGTGCTTGGTCCGCCGCTCAATATCGTTCTGCTCGATGGCGATTGCCGCCTGCCGCAGATCTTCGATCGTCTGCTCATAAAGCCGCACCACCAGTTCTACCGGGCTCGCGCCCCGAACCGTCGCTTCTCGATACGACTGTTGGATATTCATGAACATCCTCTCGATTAACTGCTAGAACTTGTGCTGCTGGTGCTGCTCACGCCGTTCCCGGAAGTCGGGGTCGTGTTCGTGCTCGTGGTTGGGGTCGCGGTCGAACCGGTCGACGACATCGATCCCAGCATCTCGGTGATTTCCTGCAACAGGAACGGATACCCTTCGAGATTTGCGTTGACCTGGTCGAACTCCTGATCGAGCTGTATCGTTTGGGCCGCCAACTGGGTCTGAAAGTTGTCGATCTCGGTCGTAAGTTCGCTCTGTTCGCTCTGGTTCTCGGCAAGGTCCGCGTTCAGCACACCCGTCACCGGATAGGTCAGATTCTTGAGGTCGTTGGTGAAGTTATTGGCGAAGCCGGTCAAGTTCGAATTCTGGAAGAAATTCAGCACCCCGCTGGGATTGCTGGCGAGCACATCGGGGAAGCTGGGGGAATAATCGGTCGCGGTATCGACCGCAGTCTGGTTCACCGTCAGGGTCCCATCGTCGTTCATGACGATGCCGAGCGAACCCAGGTTTGTCAAGCCACTGCTAACCGAAGTCGAATCGGTGGTCGCGTAGCTCATGTCCGCCTCCAGGCTGGATTGCAGTTGCCGCAGGTAAGTGTCCGACCCCAGCGGCCCTTCTGTGTTCGTAGCGGCATTGACGGTAAACTGCGTGTTGATGTCGCCGATGACCGTATTGTAAGAAGCGACAAAATTGTTGATGGCGGTCGTGATCGCGCTTGTGTCCGGGGCCACCGAGATTTCCACGGGCGTGGCCGGATCGGCGCTCACCAGGTTCAGCGTCACGTTCGCAATCGCCCCGCTCATGGTGTTGGTCGTGCTCAAATATGGGATACCATTGACGCTGACTTGGGCGTCCGTTCCTCCCACCGGCTTCTCGAACGTCATAATCGTTTGGCTGTTGGTATTGATGGACAGCTCCCCGGCACTGCCCGTTGCCGTACTATAGATGGCCAGGCGCGACCCGCTCGCGTCGTTCAACACGCTGGCCGTGATGCCCCATTTGTTTTTGGTGCTCAACGTATCGATCGAGGCCGCGAGGGTGTTCAGCGTGTCATTGCTGCCCTTCGTGATCGGAATGTCTACCGCTGTGCCCCCATTTCCTCCAATCTGCAAATTGAGGTCCCCGGTGGTCTGGCCACTCGACAGAATCGACGTGTTCGCGTTGGTTACCGCATCCGTATACACCGTCCCGGCGGAGGCTAGGGCGCTCACCACCACGCTATAGTTGGCCGCCGTGGCCCCACTCAGCGTTGTCGCGGTCACGATCGCCGACTCCGATGAGGTGGCCGCCAGCGCCGTCAGCGCTCCGAAGGGATCCGCGAGCGTCTGCATGGCGCTTTGCAGATTGGATAAGTCGGTACTAATGCTGTTGATGGCAGTTGCCTGCGTCTGCAGCGTGGTCAAATCCCCCTTCCAGACTGTCATTTGCCCGCTCTGGGCGGCCTGGATCTGGGACACGACCGAATTCACATCGATGCCGTTCCCATTCAACAGATTCGCGGAGTTAAAGCTAATCCCCATGGGTTTTTCCTCCTTCGCCTCCCGCTGCCGCCGTGCCCCCGCTGGCGCGCAGTTTCGCCGCTTGCTGCATTTCCTGGGCGATCCCGCGCTCTACATCAAGTTCTTCATTGCTCGGCACTTGCAGGACCACGTTCTTGGCCTTGTCCGAATAGTCCACAATTATCTGGCTCTTAATCTCAGGATCTTGATGCACTTCGACTACATCCTCTGGCAATTCGTAATGTGGAGGGACTTTTTTAGCGACGGAGTTTTCTTGTTTTGACAACCTTCCCGAAACGGGTTGGCTTGTTCCTTCTGGTGCGCCTGACTCGGGACGCGCTTCGGTGTGGCGCGAACCCGCATTTGAGCGTGCCGTCTGCGTAACTGCCGCAGCCGGAATGCCCTCTGCCGGATCGATACTCATGGCCCATTACCTCGGAATAGCACAAAGGAGGCGGTTGGTTGTCCGCCTCCTTCTTGCCGAAACCTCTTGCTACTGCAACAGCTTCAGTACAAGCTGCTGCTGCTGGTTGGCCTGGGCCAGAGCGGAAATGCCGGTCTGTTCCAGAATCGAGTACTGCGAAAGGTTGGCCACCGTCGAGGGGATGTCCGCGGCTGTGACGTCGTTTTCCGCCGAAGTCAGGTTCTGCGTCTGGTTGTTGATGACGTTGGAAGCGCTCTGCAACCGGTTGACGGTCGATCCAATGTTGCCGCGGAGGGCGGCAACGGCGGAAACGGAATTATTGATGAGCGTCAAGGCGGCCTGAGCGTCGGCCTGGGTTAGCAGGTCGTTGGTCGATCCCGCCGCACCGCCCGACAAGAGCGACCCGCCGAAGGTGTTGGCTGTCCCCGTTGTCTGGGTAGCGATCGTGTTGCCGGTGAGACCCTTCGTAGTTGCGGTGATGGTGAGGGTCTCGAGTCCAGTCGCATTCGACCCAGTCGTTGCTGTGACATTGGTGTTTGCTTGTGTGTTACTGGAGTAAGTAGTGCCCGAGCCCGTTCCACCGTTGATGGCATTGGCCAGATTGTTAAGGCTGGCGGTTTCCGTGGATCCCACCAAAACCTGATTCTGCACGGGAACGGTGCTGAGGGCGTTGACGAAGGTATAGGTCTGTCCACCTGTCGTAATGGTATCGCCTGCAGCGGCGGATTGAGCGGCTCCCGCATCGGTGCCGTGGGTACTGCCTGCGCCGCCGAAATCCAAGTTGGTGAAGGCGACGCCGGTTCCGTTTGTGGTCGACCCAGTGATGAAGTTGCCGGCGGTGCCAGCGATATTCGCCACGAAGTCGGCGGTTGTGGCTGTTCCATCTACGGCCGCGGTGACGTTGGCGTTCTTCGCGGTTGAGACGCTGTACTGCGCTCCAACTCCATTCGTGACGGTCTGAGTCGCGTCATTGACCGCAGCCACGAGGTTGGCCACAGCGGATGTATTGCTTCCGCCATATATCACCTCATTCTGTGTCGGATTGGTGCTCAGGTTGGTCACGTAGGTATAGGTTTGACCGCCAACCGTTACGGTGTCGCCCGCAGCGCCAGCGGTGCCGCCAGCGCCACCGAGTGTTCCACCACCGGCAGCGGTTATGTGAGCGCTCGCCAGCAGAACGGTACTGTTTCCAGTGGTGCTGCCATTGCCCAGTCCATTAATATTCGCCGTGACGGTCACCACGCCTGCGGTCGTTGTGCCGTCCGCGGTTCCAGGGGTTGTAACCACTGCCGAGGCGAAAGTATTGGCGTTGGTGCCTTCTCCATAGGCAACTCC
>JBEKFN010000246.1:0-6576 GCA_050013295.1 Terriglobales bacterium | reverse complement strand
ATGCGACCGGTTGCTCTTCGATCTACGGCGGCAACCTGCCGACCACGCCTTGGGCTAAGAATCTCGACGGTCGCGGACCGGCTTGGTCGAATTCCCTGTTTGAAGACAATGCCGAGTTCGGCTTGGGATTCAGGCTCTCCATCGACAAGCAGGCCGAATTCGCCCGCGAGTTAGTTCGCCGTCAGTCTGCGTCCATCGGAGACGAGCTGGTCACCGCTCTGCTGGAGAGTAGGCAGAAAGACGAGGCGGACATTTACGAGCAGCGGCAGCGCGTCGAACTCTTAAAGGAAAAGCTGAAGGGTCAGGACTCCCCGGATGCGAAGCAACTGCTGGCGCTCGCCGACATGCTGGTGAAAAAGAGCGTTTGGATCGTCGGCGGTGACGGCTGGGCGTATGACATTGGCTACGGCGGCCTCGATCATGTGATCGCCAGCGGCCGCAACGTGAACCTGTTGGTGCTCGACACCGAGGTTTATTCGAACACCGGAGGCCAAGCCTCGAAATCCACCCCCCGCGCGGCAGTCGCAAAGTTCGCGGCGGGAGGCAAACCGGGGCTAAAGAAAGACCTCGGGTTGATGGCCATGGCCTACGGCAACGTCTATGTGGCCAGCGTCGCCATGGGCGCCAAGGACGAGCACACGCTCAAGGCCTTCCTGGAAGCGGAAGCCTACGACGGCCCCAGCCTCATCATCGCGTACTCGCACTGCATCGCGCACGGCATCGACATGACGACTGCAATGTCTGACCAGAAAGTCGCGGTCGACTCGGGACAGTGGCTGCTCTATCGCTACCATCCGGAGCGCGCCCTCGCCGGCGAGAATCCGTTGATACTCGATTCCCGCACTCCCACGCGCAAAGTCAAAGACTATTTGCAGCAGCAGACGCGCTTCAAAATGCTGCTCAAGAGCCATCCTGAACACGCCAAACTTCTGTGGCAAGAGGCGCAGCAAGATGCTGAGGCGCGCTATCGCCTGTACGAGTATATGGCGCAGCGCCGATCTCTGCAGGCTGCGGCTCCGGCGGAGACAGTTCAGATACCAGTGATAACGGGGAAATAGCGACTCGCACTAGAGCGTGTTTCATAAGGTGGTTTTGGGTAGGGCACGGCTTTAGCCGTGCCGTTTAGGGCTAGGAAAATGCGGGCTTTAGCCCCAGAGGGAACTATATACTTGCCGCAATAAAGGGGAAACATCATGGATCTAAGCACGAAATATCTTGGCCTGCAGTTGCGCACGCCGCTGGTCGCCTCCGCATCCCCGCTTTCGCAGGAAATCAGCGGGATCCGCAGCCTTGAAGATGCCGGCGCCTCGGCCGTCGTGCTCTACTCCCTGTTCGAAGAACAACTGCGTCAGGAAGCTCTTGAGCTGGAACGCGATCTCAACGCCGGCACAGAGAGCTTTGCCGAGTCGATTACTTACTTTCCCCAGTCCAGCGAATACCACACTGGCCCCGAGGGCTATTTGAATCACATCCGCAAAGCCAAGGAAGCGGTGGACATTCCGATTATCGCCAGCCTCAACGGTGCGACCCTGGGTGGTTGGACCAAGTATGCCAAGCAGATGGAGCAAGCCGGAGCCGACGCCATCGAGTGCAATATCTACTTCATTCCGACCAACATGGCCATCTCTGGTACCGACGCAGAGATGATCTATACGGACATTCTCCGGGAAGTAAAGACTTCGGTTCGCATTCCGGTAGCCGTCAAGCTCAGTCCATTTTTCAGCAATTTGGCCAATATGGCAAAGCAGTTGGACCAGGTGGGCGCAGACGCCCTGGTGCTGTTCAACCGCTTCTACCAGCCCGATATCGACTTGGAAGAATTAGAAATCAAACCCAACGTGCTGCTCAGCGGCCCGCAGGATCTACGGCTGCCCCTGACGTGGATCGGCATTCTTTATGGCCGCATACGGGCCAACCTGGCGGCGACCAGCGGTGTCCATGGACCCCAGGACGTAATCAAGCTGCTCATGGTCGGCGCCGATGTGACCATGATGTGCTCGGCTCTGTTGCGCCATGGGGTCGGGCTTCTTCGTTCCGTAGAACTAGGCGTTCGGGAGTGGATGGAAGCTCACGAATATGAATCCGTGCACCAGATGCAAGGCAGCATGAGCCAGCTCCGCTGCCCCGATCCGGGAGCCTTCGAGCGCGCCCAATACATGCGAGCCGTCAAGGGTCTGGAGCACGTGCTGGTACCTGGACGAGAGACATTGAAGGTCTCGTGAGCGGCGAATCGACGACCCGGTCAAGCGATTCACAATCTTGCGCAATGACTCCATGCGTATTGACCACCTCTGGCGAGTGTCCAGAGCTTGATGTGACGCGCCTCACTGTGTCTAGTGCGTAAGATCACCGCCTCAAGGCGGAGAGGAGTTTCTAATGAAGGGTAAGAGGATGCGATTCGGTCGTAGTGACAGGAATTTCGCCCTGGGAGCAAGTCCGGCGCGGTGGGGCCGTTGGGTAGCCCGGACGAGGGGGGAGAAATAATGTCCTGGGAAATTGATTACAAGAGAAAGTTGCGAACGGCAGATGAGGCGCTGGCTTGTGTGCAGTCGGGAATGCGTGTCTACATTCAGCCGGGCTGCGCCGAACCTGAGACTCTGGTAGAGGCGCTGATGCGCCGCGGTCCCGATGTGCAGGACGTCGAAATCGTGCACATGATGACCATGGGAGCGGCCCCTTATGTGGCTCCAGAGATGGCCGGGCACTTCCGGCATAATGCAGTGTTTATCGGCGCCAATGTGCGCCAGGCCATCAACGAAGGCCGGGCTGATTACACGCCGATCTACCTGAGCGATATTGAAGAACTGTTCGAAACCGGCGCCATGCCGATCGATGTGGCTCTGCTGGAACTCTCTCCGCCCGACCCGCACGGCTTCTGCAGCTTCGGCGTGGGCGTGGATACGTCGCTCACGGCCGCCAAATGTGCGCACTACGTAGTGGCGCAGATCAACGATCAAATGCCGCGCACCTTCGGAGACAGCTTCATCCATGTCACGGAGCTGGACGCCATTGTAGATTCCTCCCGGCCTCTGTGCGCCTTGAAGATCCCGGAAATCACCGACCTGCAAAGGGCCATTGCCCGCAACGTCGCTGATTTGATTGACGACGGGGCCGTGCTGCAGACTGGCATTGGTGGAATCCCGAATGCGGTGCTGCCGCTTCTCATGGATCGCAAGGATCTCGGGATCCACAGCGAATTGGTTTCCGACGGCGTGATTCCTTTAATCAATGCGGGCGTGATTACGGGTGCGCGCAAGAACTTTAAGCCGCGGAAGATCATCCTGGGATTTGCTCTGGGCACGAAAAAGTTGTTTGATTTCGTGGACAACAACCCCATCTTCGAGTTCCATCCCACGTCCTATACCAACGACCCCGGATTCATTGCCCGTAACGACAACATGGTGGCGATCAACTCTGCCCTGCAGGTCGATCTCACCGGTCAGGTCTGCTCCGATTCGATCGGAAGCCAGTTCTATAGCGGCATTGGCGGACAAGTGGACTTTCTGCGCGGAGCTTCGCGCGCCAAGGGTGGCAAGCCGATCATCGCCATTTCGTCTACCGCAAAAGACGGCGCAATCTCGCGGATCGTGCCCATGCTGAGCCCGGGCGCGGGCGTGGTTACTTCGCGCGGTCTGGTCCGTTACATTGTGACCGAATATGGGGTTGCGTATCTGCACGGCAAGACTATCCGGGAACGGGCGCAGGCGCTGATCGAAATTGCGCATCCCGATTTTCGAGAAGAACTTTATCAATTTTCCGAGAAAACCTGGTTGCTGCAGCGGCCTTACGCTGGGGCGCCAGTGGCAACGAGGTGAACGTCATCCAGGCGAACGTTAACGCGGTGAACGTCAACGAGGTGAAGCATGGCAGGCCAAGCGCGCGGTAAGGTCACGGTCGATGTCGAGGAATGCAAGGGATGCGGGCTATGCGTGGAGTCCTGCCCGCCGAAGTGCCTGGAACTGGCGCCGGAGTTGAATGCTTACGGAGCTCATCCCGCGCGCTATACCGGGCACGACTGTACGGGTTGTGGAATCTGCTTTTATTGCTGCCCGGAGCCGGGTGCGATTACGGTCTACCGCATAAAGGCGAAAGCCAAGACGTTGACGCCGGCGGCACAGGTGCTAGCGCCAGGAGGCGAACATGCGGCAACTCTGTAAGGGAAACGTGGCGGTGGTAAAGGGCGCGATCCTCGCCGGCTGCCGCGCGTACTACGGGTATCCGATTACTCCAGCCAGCGAAATCGCCGAGGCGGCCGCGCTCTACTTCCCGCAGGTCGGCGGAACATTTATTCAAGCGGAGAGCGAAGTCGCCGCCATCAACATGGTGTATGGAGCAGCTGCGGCTGGCGTCCGCGCCATGAGCGGCTCCTCCGGCCCCGGCCTCAGCCTGATGCAGGAAGGTATGTCCTATCTGGCCGGCTCGGAACTGCCCTGCGTGATAGTGGATGTAATGCGCGGAGGACCGGGACTGGGCAACATCGCACCGGAACAAAGCGACTATTTCGCCATGGTGAAAGGCGGCGGCCACGGTAACTACCGCAATATCGTGCTGGCTCCCGCATCGGTGCAGGAGATGGCCGACTTCACCATGCTGGCCTTCGACCTCGCCGACAAATATCGCAATCCGGCAGTGGTCCTGACCGACGGCTTCGTCGGACAAATGATGGAACCGCTCGAGCTTGAAGACAATGAGATTCAGCCGCCGGAAAAACCCTGGGCGGTAAAAGGAACGCCAGAGACGCGCGCCAACCTGATCAGTTCCATTTATCTCGAAACCGACGAACTGGAAGCGCACGAGCGCAGAATGGAAGCCAAGTACATCCGCGCGCAAGAGGCCGAGCCGCGCTCGGAGCTCTACCGCGCCGAGGACGCCGAAGTGCTTCTGGTCGGGTACGGCATTGTCTCCCGAGTGTTGCTTTCTACAGTGGAAGCGCTGCGCAAGGAAGGCGTGAAAGCAGGACTGTTCCGCCCCATCACTCTGTGGCCCTATCCTTCGAAGGCTCTGGTGGAAGCGGCGGCTAAGGTGCAAAAGGTCCTGGTGGTCGAATTGAGCAACGGGCAAATGGTGGAAGATGTGCGCCTGGCGCTGAACGGCAAGGTGCCGGTGGAGTTCTACGGCCGGGTGGGTGGCAACGTGCCCTCGGTCCGAGAGTTGCAGCAACAGGTGTTGACACGCATGACCGTGGCAGTCTGAAGTTCTGGGAAGGGCATGGCTTCAAGAGCCCCGGAGGGGCGACCGAACTTAGCCCAGCGCTTCAGCGCTGGGAAGAGCGGAAAGAAAGATTCAAGTCCCGGAGGGACGACCGAGTTCGCACGCACACTCTTTTAGGCGCTGAGTATCGACGAGGGAGTGAGGATCAGGTTCGCAAAGGACAACGAAAATGGCAAACGAAAGCGTAGTCAGCCTAGTGGAGCCCGAAGGTAAGTCCGAAGTTGAGTCCAAAGTTGAATCCGAAGTTAAGCTCGAAGCGAGCTCCGCGGCAAACAACAACGGATACGAGTTACTCCACTCCAAGTCGCCGGTGTTCTATGACCTCTACGAGCGCAAGTCGGAGCTGAAGCACCAGACCCACTACTGTCCCGGCTGCGGGCACGGCGTGGTCCACAAGCTGATTGCCGAAGCGTTGCAGGAACTGGGGCTGCAGGACAAGACGATCTTCGTGAGCCCGGTGGGCTGCTCGGTGTTTGCCTACTATTATTTTGACGTAGGCAACGTGCAGGTCGCCCACGGCCGCGCGCCGGCCGCAGCCACGGCCATCAAACGAGCGGGCCCCGACAAAGTCGTCATCTCCTATCAAGGAGACGGCGACTTGGCGGCAATCGGCACGGCCGAGATCATTCATGCCGCCAACCGAGGCGAGAAGATCACCGTCTTTTTCGTGAACAATGCAATCTACGGGATGACTGGCGGGCAGATGGCGCCAACCACCATGGTCGGGCAGAAGAGCACAACATCTCCCTGGGGCCGTCGCCCGTCGAATGAAGGCTTCCCTATGCACATGGCGGAACTGATCGCCACGCTCGAAGCGCCGGCTTACGTCGAACGCGTGGCGCTTTCCGACAACAAGAACATCATGAAAGCGCGGCGGGCGATCCGCAAAGCACTCGAGATCCAGCGGGATGGCACGGGCTTCTCGTTCGTCGAAATCCTGTCGCCGTGTCCGACTATTTGGGGCAAAGACCCGGTGGAAGCGCGGCGCTGGGTTCTCGAGAAGATGACGCCCACCTTTCCGCTGAATGTTTTCCGCGACCGCCGGCCGGAAATTCCCGCCGGCAATCAGCCGCCGCAGCGCTCCGTAGCGGATGTGCTTGAGATCACTCCGAAAGAGGGAGCGCACGATACCGCCAAACCGAAACACGCCCATCGTTTCAAGGACGTTAAGATCAAAATCGCAGGCCTCGGAGGACAGGGCGTGCTCCTAATGGGGCAACTCCTCATCGAAATTGGCATGCGGGAGGGACTGGAAGTGAGCTGGCTGCCGTCGTATGGTCCGGAGATGCGTTCGGGCAGCGCGCACTGCCATGTTTGCTTGTCGAAAGAGCGCATTGGGTCGCCCTTGGTCTCGCACCCGGATGT
>JBEKFN010000245.1:0-6600 GCA_050013295.1 Terriglobales bacterium | reverse complement strand
GCGCTCTAGATTTTGAAAATTTTCCACAGCCTAACCCGCTGATTCTAATACCAAGGGGGGAGGGGGGGAGTGGTAAACACGGGTTAATAACCTAACAGTAAACAAGAGCCTTCCGACCCCCAGCCTGAATCCCCTCCAACGCCGGACCGGTCGATCGCGCGATGCTTTGCATCCCCTGCAAACAAAAGTCGCCACGAGTAGTCGTATAAAATCAGCTCACATCGTTTTGGCCAACGACGAACGACCGAACAGCCATGAAAATCGGAGTCCTCGCACTCCAGGGCGATTTCGACGCGCACCGCCGCCGTCTAGAGGAACTCGGCGCCGAAGTTGTCCTGGTCAAAAAGCCGGAGCAACTGAATGACCTCGACGGCCTCATTATTCCCGGGGGCGAGTCGGGAACATTCCTCAAGCTGCTCGGCGAAGACGGATTCGCGAAGCTGAAGGATTTCGTGCGCGCGAAGCCGACCTTCGGCACCTGTGCGGGATGCATCCTGCTGGCGGCAGAAGTAGAGAACCCGAAGCAGGCTGGCCTGGGCGCGCTCGACATCACCGTGCGCCGCAATGCTTACGGACGCCAGATCGACAGCTCCATCCGCGAAGGCCGATTTCTTAACAGTCCCATCGAAATGGTCTTCATCCGCGCTCCCAAGATCGAACGCGTGGGCGAAGACGTCGAAGTGATCGCGACGGAAGGCAAGGACAAAGTTCCGGTGCTGGTGCGCAGTGGCAACACGCTGGCGGCGACGTTCCATCCGGAGTTGAGCGACGATCCCCGCATTCACCAATACTTTCTAGAATTGGTGGCCAAGCTGTAAAATTCTGATCTCACGCCTGCATGGAACCTGCTCCCGAAATAGAAGTCAGCCGCGTGTCGTTTGCGTCGTACGCGCGCCTGCTGGGCGGCAACCGGAATTTTCGCCGCTTGTGGAGCGCGCAAGTCGTCAGCGAAATCGGCGACTGGTTCTACACGCTGGCCATCTACAACCTGCTGCTGCAACTCACCGGACGCGCCGGATCGGTGGCGCTGGCGCTGGTGCTGCAAGTTCTGCCGCAAACGGTGATCGGGCCGACGGCGGGCGTGGTGAACGATCGGCTGCGGCGCAAGCGCGTAATGATCGCCTCGGATATTGGGCGCACGGCGATCGTCCTCTGCATGCTGCTGATTCGCTCGAAAGCAATGGTGTGGCTGGTCTATCCGCTGCTGACGGCGGAAACTTTGCTGGCCGCTTTTTTTGAGCCGGCGCGCAATGCCGTGATCCCAAACATTGTGGAGAGGGAAGACGTGGTGCTGGCGAACACGCTCTCCTCGTCCACCTGGAGCGTCAATCTCATGGTAGGCGCGACGCTGGGAGGCGTGGTCGCGGCGCTGCTTGGCCGCGATGCCGTCTTCCTGCTGAATGCACTGTCGTTTGTAGTTTCAGCGTCGTTGATTTGGGGGATGCGTTTCGCCGAGCCCCATGCCGAAGGCGGCCGCCGGTTCGAGGCGCGAGAGTTGGTGGATTTTTCGCCGATCCTCGCCGGGATCCGCTACGTGCGGGCGCATGTTCGTTTGCGTTTGACGATCTTTGTGAAGTTCGGAATCCTGATCATCGGGCCGGGCTGGGTGCTCTTCACGGTGATGGGACAAAATGAGTTCGCTGTCCGCTGGCATGGCATGGCGCCCGAACGCGGCGCGTTTCTCGGCATGAGTTTGCTGCTCGGCGCCCGCGGACTAGGCGCGCTGCTCGGGCCACTTTTGGCCGCCCCATGGGCGGGGCACTGGAAGCATCGCCTGGAGGTCGCGATCTTTTGGGGATACCTCGCCGCGGCCGCCGGATACACGCTGCTGGGTGTGTCAGGGCATCTCTGGCAGGCCTGTTTGTGCGTAATGCTGGCGCACTCTGGAGGTTCGATCGTGTGGGTGTTCTCGACCACTCTGTTGCATCTGCAAAGCGACGACAAGTTTCGCGGGCGCGTCTTCGCCGCCGACCTCGGCCTCTGCATGTTCACCATCGCCGCGGGGGCGTATCTTGCCGGACGCTTCGTGGATTGGGGTTTCGCCGCGCGTAACGTGGCCAGCGTCGCGGGCATGTTGATGCTGATTCCGGCGGCGCTGTGGGGGCTTTCAGTACGCCAGAACTCGTCTGCACCCTGTTCGGTGGAGTGACGTGCGTCCTCGCCCGTCCACCGGACAGCCGATGTACCCGTGCCGCGCGAAATCCTACGGCCGCACAATCCGGTTCCCGAGTTGAGGTGCGAGGCGCAGAAAGTCGGAAATGTTGAAGGTATAGATGCGGTCGCAGCGAGCCTTCTCCGCGCAGCGCAGCTGCAGTGCGTCGTAAATAACCCCGCCGCGCAACCCGGCCTTGGCTGCTGCCTCTATTGTCGCCAAGTAATCCTTTTCGACGAGATAGACTACTGCGCAGTGTCCCACGACGGTTTCTGAAACGAAGCGGTAGGCTTCGGTGGGATGAACCATGGGAGTGATGGGGAGGCGAGTGAGTGTGTTGAAGGTCTCCGCTAGGCCGTGTGCCGAAACAAAGCCCTCGTGACGGCCCGTCGTTACCTGGTGGAAGGCGGCATAAGCCAGATCGTGATGAGGATGATGCGCGACCGCGAGGGACACCAAGACGGAAGTATCGAAGTACAGCCTCACTCCGTTACTCCATGCCGCTCAAATGCCGGAGACGTTCTTCACGGTCCTCGCGAATAGCCTTAACGATGTCGAGTTCTCCTTGCGGAACGCCCTGATGCACCAGAATACCGTCAATTTCCACCAAACTGGGGCCGCTGCGCGCCGGACGCAAAGCAAACTCCTGCGCCCCCTCGCTGACTTCCAATTCCGTCCCCGGACGCAGTCCGTAGCGAGCACGCAGCGGTTTAGGAAGAACCACTCGACCGAGTTTGTCCAACTTGAGCTTCATATTTCTGATTGTGCCATATTACTTTGGCAATGGCAATAAGCGATGGCAAAGCCGAGGCAAAACCGCAGATGTGCGGGAATCCTGCCCGCGGTCGTCAGTTGTCAGCGTTCTGTGCGATTCACACGAGCCGGTCAATCTTCGCCGCCAGGATGAAATCGGACTCGGTCAGCCCATTCACCGCGTGCGTCCAGGTTGTGATCTCGACCTTGCCCCATCCCAGCAAAATGTCGGGATGATGGCCCTGCTCCTCGGCCAATTCGCCAACTCGATTCACAAAGGCGAGGGCCGACAGGAAATCCGGGAACTTATAGGTGCGCACGAGGTGATGTTCCTCGACGATGTTCCACCGTCCAGGTTCTTCCAACTGCTGATGAATTTCCGTAAGTTTCTTTCCCTTCAGCGGCGGTGTACCGCCGCGGCAGGGGACGCATTTTCGGTCTGCAAGCATAAGCCTCCTCGTGCTGTCTTAGATGCTGGGCAGGTTCGAGCGACGCAGCAGAACCGCAAAAACTCTATTGCGGGCCTGTGGTCGGATGTCGGGCGGTTTGGCTACCGCTCCGCGGGAAAATTCAGACGAAGCCCAACCCGGTAGAGGATGGGCGGGCCAATATTGACGATGGGAGTGCGTGCTACCTGGTACCGCTGGTCAAGCAGATTCTCGGCAGCGGCAAATAATTCGAGGTGCCGTGTGAGCGTGCGACCCACTTGCAGGTCCATGGTGTAGAAGCGATCCAGGGGAAACTGGTTCTGGTCGTCATCGAATTGCTGGCCCACGAAACGTCCCTGCAAGCTGAGCAGAAGCCGCGAAGGATTCCAGTAGCGAGCTTCCCAGGTGAAGACATTGCGCGGGACTTGCGCTACCTCCAAGCCCACCAGAGAGACTGAGGGAGGCGAAGGATAACTCACGACCGTGGCGGCGGTGAATTCGTAGCCCGCGGAAATCTGAATGTCGCGGCTGACGTGCATCACCCCATCGATCTCGACCCCGCGCGAACGTATGCGGCCGAGGTTTTCTTTTTCCCGCGTAATCAACGATGAAGTCTGGCTAAGGGTGACGTTCTGGACGGGATCGACGATGTCGCTCCAGAAAAAAGTTCCGCGCAAGTCGAGCTTGCGGTCCCATCCCGTGACGTTGACTCCAGCTTCCGCGCCGGTCATACGCTCGGCGTTGAGGTAAGGATTGTTGTTGGTCTGGATATCGCCCACTCGGAACGGGCGGTAGAGCTCATTCAGAGTGGGCGCGCGAAAGGCACGGTATATGGAACCGGTGAGCGAAACATGACTGTTCAGCGCTCGCAGCACCGACAGGCGGGGGTCAAAAGCCGTCGCATTGCGGGCCGCGAAGAGCGTGCTGGGTGAGTTGCACGTGCCGGAAACCGGTGTGCAGATTGAACTGTCGTTGAAATTGCTCCAGTCATCAAACCGCCCGGCTAGAATGATGGTCCACTTTTGGCGCAAGCGCAGAATATCTTCGCCGAACCACCCCAGATTGCGCTGCCGCCCTCCGGCCGCAGTGTTACGGGTGTGCGTGCCCGACGAATAAAATTGATCATCGCTGGCGCCGATGACTTCCATGAGATCCATGCCCGCGATCAGCGTCTGGCTCTTGCCAAGCAGGTGCGTCCACTGCACACCGCCGCCGCCGACCTGTTCGGGGACATGCTGAAGGTCGGTCAGCGATTCGCTGTCGCGATCGGCGGCCACGGCGGAAAACGTCTCGTTGAAGCCCTGCACCAGTTCGTAGGCGCGCAAGGTCAGCGAGTCATCGCTGCCGAAGTGCTGGTCGAGGCCGAAAGCGCCTTCGCCTGAACGCGTATCGTTGGTTTGGAGGGGCGTGCCATTGTGCCGAAGCTCGGTGAAGAAATTGCCGCGCGCAAAGATTCTTCCCTGGTCGCCGAGCTTGTGGCCGAGGTTCAGGTCGACCGTCGCGTCTTCAGAATTGGCGGGCGTATCGATGCTGCCACGAAGGTAACTGGGTATCACCACGAAGCCATCGCTGCGGAACATCTCCGACGCGAGTGAGACGTCCCACGGGCCCGCGCGCGTTCCAGTCCAGAAGGAAAGATCGGGAGTGCGCTCGTTGCCGTAGGAGGTCTCCAGATTGATCGCCGGAGCCTGCGGCTGGCGCGTGACGAACTGCACGACTCCGCCGAGCGCGTCGCTGCCGTAGAGATTCGAAGCGCCGCCGCGGAACACCTCTACCGTCGAGAGCGCTTCTCGTGGAATGCGATCCCAGTAGACCCAGCCGCCGAAGGCATCGACCAGAGGCAAGCCGTCTTCGAGAACCAGAGCGCGGCTGGCAGCCGTGCCGCCCAGTCCGCGCAGCGAGACGCCTTGATTAGAGGCAACCGCGAAGCGGCTGTCGGAGCGCCGATAGAGCGAAAAGCCTGGAACCTGGCGGAGCACGTCGTCGACTCGCAGGGCAGGAGTGGCGGCAATATCGGGAGTGGAAAGCAGAACCGTGCTGCCCGGAGTTTCCGCGAGGCGAACCTCGGTGCGGGCCGCTAAGACTGTCACTTGCTCCTTTGCGGATGAAGGTTGCAAGACGATTTCCAGGTGGACGATTTGGAGGGGCGTGATCTCCGGGTGAGCAGTCTGGTTCGCTTCCACCTTCCAGGATTGGCGTGCGACGGTGAATCCCGCTGCGCTCACCTCGATCGTTCCTGTTGTGCCCGGCACATGGGGAAACGAGAACCGCCCAACGGGATCCGTTTCAGTCGTCGCGTGAAATGGATCGCTTCGCAGGTTGACTTTTGCATTTGCGATCGCGGCACCGCTCGCATCGCGGACGACGCCGTCCACCTGCGTTGTCTGCGCGGACACCGGAAAAGCCAGAGCTGTGAAAAGCAAGGCCAGAATGAGGATGAAGGTTGGTCTGCGGTTCAGCATCGAAGCGATAAGCTTACAACAACTTACTTTTCTTGAGTTGATTGCCGAGGTCGCGTAACCGATGTCGCCTTAGGTGTGAGGCCGAACTGCGATCGGCTGTCTCCCCCTGTCATCCTGAGCGAAGCGAAGGACCTATGCATTCTGCCAGCGCCACCAGCGGCGTTGCAGGGAATCTACCGCGAACCCCGGTGGTGCTCTGTGACTCACAATGACTTAACCAGAGGTTTCTAGAACGGAATGTCTTCGTCCGTAATCGGAGAACTGCCGGCTGGGGCGTGCTCCGGTTCGGGCGCGCTCTGGTCGAAGTTGTTGCCGCCCGCCGATGCCGAGGCTCCGCGCGAGCCGCCGGCGTGCTCCCCACCGCCGCCTTCGCCGCGTCCGCTCAGCAGGACGATGTCGTTGCCCACGATCTGAGTCATGTATTTCTTCTGACCGGTTTGCTTGTCGTCCCAGGAATCGGTTCGGATGCGGCCTTCGATATAAACTTTGCCGCCTTTCTTCAGATACTCTCCGGCGATCTCCGCCAGCCGTTCCCAGAGCACGATGTTGTGCCACTCGGTGCGGTCCTGCCAGTTGCCGTCTTTGTCCTTGTAGCGCTCGTTGGTGGCCAGGGAAAATTTCGCCACCGGCTTGCCCTGCGGCGTGTACTTGATTTCGGGATCCTTGCCAAGGTTTCCAACCAGGATGACTTTGTTTACGCTTTTTCCACTCATGACTGCGGGCTCCTTCAAGACGCTCACTATAGCAGAATTGGGCGGTCCCGAGGCAGTGTCGCACGTACCAAAAATATGTGATGAATCGAACG
>JBEKFN010000244.1:0-6641 GCA_050013295.1 Terriglobales bacterium | reverse complement strand
ATCCTGATGTACGATAACGAGTCCTATGCCAATACCGATATCCAGATTTCCGGGACATCGCCGTATGGCGTCAACACCTCGTTCAGCACGCCAGGAAAAGTGAAGCGCATCATGAATCACCGGTGGAAAAAGAACATGGCGCCGTTGATGATGGTTGGCCATCCCACAGTGAAGTATGTAGGAACCATCTCTACCTCCTACCCGCTGCAGGCGATGAACAACGTTCGCAAGGCGCTTTCGATCGGCGGTCCTACGTTCATTCACTGCCTCAACCCCTGCCCGAAAGGCTGGGACTTCGATCCCGTGCTTTCGTTCGAACTGGGCGAACTTGCCGTGAACACCGGCATTTGGCCACTGTACGAGATCGAAAACGGCAAGCTGTCGCTCTACGGCAAGACCAAGGATATTGCGAACCACAAATTCAAACGTCTGCCGGTTCGCGATTACTTGCTCAAGCAGGGAAGGTTCGCGCACTTTATCGACGAAGACATCGAATACTTCCAGAGCAAGATCGACGAGATGTGGGACAAGTGGCTGGTGCCGGGAATCATTCCGCTCCAGAAAGAAATCGAAGCCGAATAAACCCGCCCGCCCCACAAGGGGCGGGTTTTTCACTTACCCGGAGGCTTTCCGGCAAGGAGTGCTAAGCGAGAAGAGACGACTAATTCTGACAATTTCCCAGGAGGATGCCTATGGCCACGAATGTGACCTCCGCAGTTCTTACAGAGCCCAAGATCGTCAACCGCTGGGTTCAAATGTGCGCCTGCATAATCGCGATGATGGCCATCGCCAACCTGCAATATGCCTGGACGCTTTTCACTAAACCCTTAACCTTAAGCCTGCACGCGACTTTGGCCGCGGTACAGATCGCATTTGCCGCGTTCATCTTCTGTGAAACCTGGCTGGTCCCATTCGAAGGCTATCTGGTTGATCGTATGGGGCCGCGGCTGATCATTGGGATCGGCGGCCTGCTGGTGGGCGCGGGCTGGATCGGTTCCGGCTACGCCATGACGACCACCGGACTTTACATCTGGTACGCGATCGGTGGAATCGGCGCCGGCGCCGTTTATGGCGGCTGCACCGGCAACGTGCTGAAGTGGTTTCCCGACCACCGCGGACTTTGCGCGGGCATAGTGTCCGGCGCCTATGGCATCGGCACCGCGGTGACCGTCGCTCCGATCGAGACAATGATCCATGCTTCCGGTTATCGGCATGCGTTCATCTTTTGGGGCATCCTGCAAGGCATCATCGTGACGGTTGCGGCCATGTTTATCGTGGCGCCGCCGAAGGGGTGGCTGCCAAAAGCGTGGAAACGTGTCGCCCGAGTCCATCAAGCCGCTATTGACATGACTTGGTGGCAGATGCTGAAGCAACCATCTTTTTACCTCATCTACATCATGATGACGTTGGTGGCGTTCGGTGGCCTGGTGGTCACTTCGCAACTGAAGGAGATTGCCAGCTTTTACAAAGTAGACAAGGTCATCATTGCCTTTGGCATGTCAGCGGCAATTCTGGCGATCCAGTTGAACCGCATCGTAAATGGTGTGACCCGTCCTCTGTGGGGCTGGATCTCCGATCACATTGGCCGAGAGAACGCCATGTTCACCGCTTTCCTGATCGAAGGTCTGGCGGTATACGGATGGTTGCAGACTATCCACCGGCCGGTGATGTTCGTCCTGTTGTCCAGCCTCGTCTTCTTTGCCTGGGGCGAGATTTTCTCGCTGTTCCCCTCCATCACGGCGGACCTTTATGGCAGGACATGGGCCACGACGAACTACGGCATCGTCTATACCGCGAAAGGCACAGCAGCCATTTTTTCCGCTCCGGTCGCTGCGTACGTGATGCTCAGGACAGGCTCCTGGGTCCCGGTATTCTACGTCATGATCGCCTGCGACATCGTCGCCGCCTTCATGGCATTGCTGTGGCTGAAACCAGTGGCGGCGCGCGCCATCGCCAAAGCGGACGCAATTGCGCTCGCAGAAGCATCGGCTGCGCAAGCTTCCACGGCCAAAAAGGCGCAGGAGGAGAAATCTCTGACGGGTACTGGGCGGTAGTCATCGGCCGGTAGTCATTAGCTTGGAGCCCGCTTTGGAAAGAAATTGGCTGTGTTGACATGTCAACACAGCCAATTTGTTTTGTTCTACTCTTCTTTTGTTCTACTCTCTCAGTCGGCCAATACAGCCGGTTTCGAGACCTCTGTTGCCACCCACTCCGAGCGTTCTAATTCCTGCGCATCGATAACAGCGATCGCGGCCATGTTGACGATCTCTTCCACCTCCGCGCCTCGCGACAGCAAATGCACCGGCTTGCTCATCCCCATGAGAATGGGACCAATGGTGTCGGCGCCACCGATCTTGGCCAGCAGCTTGTAAGCGATGTTGGCGGAATTGAGATCGGGGCAGATCAGCACGTTAGCGCCACCCTTGAGCGCGCTGAAAGGATACAGTTCCTCCAGCATCTCCGGGGAGACGGCAATGTCGGCCATTACCTCGCCATCCACCACGAGGGTCGGGTCCGCCTTGTGCAGGAGATCCACAGCTTTGCGAACTTTCTCGCAAAGCGGGTGTTTGGTGCTCCCAAAGCTGGAGAACGAGAGCATCGCGATCCGTGGTACGACGTCGAAACGCCGAGCCGTCTCGGCGGCGCAGAGGGCAATTTCCGCCAGATTTTCCGCCGTGGGATCGACGTTCACCGTGGTGTCAGCCATGAAGTAAATGTCACCATTGCGTGTGATCATGACATAGCACCCCGCAACCGTGTGCAGCCCTTCGCGCATGCGCACGATCTGCAGCGCCGGGCGGATGGCATCGGGGTAGTTCTGCACGACGCCGGAGACCAGCGAATCGGCATCCCCCATGCGCACCATCATGGAAGCAAAGATGTTGCGGTCATTGATCCGCCTGTGGGCTTCGCTCAGCGTTATACCTCGACGCTGCCGCAGCCGGCAGAGTTCCTGAATGTAGGCTTCGCGGAGCGGAGACTCCGCTGGATTAATGATGCGCACGTCCTTCAGATCCATCCCCAGATCGAGTGACTTTGCCTGTATCACCGCGGCTCTGCCCAGCAGGATGGGAACAGCGATTTTCTCCTCCATCAGGGTGTAACAAGCGCGCAGGATTTTCTCATTCTCTCCTTCCGGAAAGACCACAGATTTAGGCTTGGCTTGCGCCTTGCGAATCATTATCCGCGAGATCTCGTGGGCCTTCCCGCGACGACGCTCGAGTTGCTCCCGGTACTCATTGAGGTCGACCGGCTGCTGGGCTACGCCCGTGCGCATGGCAGCTTCGGCCACGGCGGAGGCCTCCCAGATCAAGACGCGTGGGTCGAACGGCTTCGGAATCAGATAATCGGGACCGAACTTCATCCGCTCCACTCCATAGGCGCGGCAGACGGAGTCGGGTACGTCCTCCTTGGCAAGTGCGGCCAAGGCTCGGGTCGCGGCCAGCTTCATCTCATCGTTGATGGCGGTAGCGTGCACATCGAGTGCGCCACGGAAAATGGAGGGGAAGCCGAGCACGTTATTCACCATGTTGGGATAATCCGAGCGGCCGGTGCACATGATGACGTCGGGGCGGCAGGCTGTGGCGTCCTCGTAAGTAATTTCCGGATCGGGATTCGCCATGGCAATCACAATTGGACGGGCCGCCATCGAGCGCACCATGTCTTGCGAGACCACGCCGCCGACGGAGAGTCCGAGGAACATATCGGCGCCCGCCATAGCCTCGGCCAGCGTACGCAGCTTGGTGTCCTGCGCAAAGCGCTCCTTGTAAGGATTCATGCCTGCGGTGCGGCCCTTGTAAACCACTCCCTTGGTGTCGCACAGAGTGATGTTCTCCCGCTTCATGCCCAGCCGAACGTAGTGCTCGGCAGTGGCAATGCTCGAGGCGCCGGCCCCGTTGATGACAAGGGTTATTTTGCCGATGTCCTTGCCCACCACTTCCAGGGCGTTCAACAACGCAGCCCCGGAAATAATGGCGGTGCCGTGCTGGTCGTCGTGGAAGACTGGAATCTTCATCGTCTTCTTCAAGGTCTCCTCGATGTAGAAGCACTCCGGAGCCTTGATGTCTTCGAGGTTGATACCGCCGAAGGTCGGCTCCAGAAGTTGGCATACCTTGATGACATCGTCGGGATCGTGGCTGCCAACCTCGATATCAAATACATCTACGTCGGCGAAGCGTTTGAAGAGGACGGCCTTGCCCTCCATGACGGGCTTGCCGGCGAGGGGCCCGATGTCGCCCAGCCCTAAAACGGCGGTTCCGTTGGTCACCACGGCGACCAAGTTCCCGCGGCCCGTGTACTTGAAGGCGTCCTGCGGATTCTTCTCAATCGCCAGGCATGGTACAGCGACGCCCGGCGTATAGGCCAGGCTCAGATCCCGTTGCGTCCGGCAGGGTTTTGTGGGGGTGACCTCAATTTTTCCCGGGCGCGGCAGAGAATGGTAGTCGAGTGCTTGCTGTTTGGTGAATGCCATGATTTTCTCCTGGAAATTCCGTTTGGTCGGAAACACGTCCACGTGCAGCTCGTAAATGGCATTGCAGGGGCCGGGCGACCACTACTAGTCTGCTCTTGCCGACAAGCAGAGGCTGTGACCTGGGTCACAGCGTATGGGCCGTCACGCCAATGGTCCACAGGGCATCTGGAGGCATGAATCTCACCAGGGCTTGTCTATAATCAGAAGCTTACTCTGAAACGCTTGCTGTGAAACTCAAGGACACGCATTGGCACTCGACGAAAACATTTATGAAATCCGGCGCGAGAAGCTGAAGAAGATTGAGGCTCTCGGGCATCCGGCTTATCCGCGGAAGTTCAACTACAGCCACACCGTGGCGCAGATTCTGGCCGAGTATGCCGGGCAGACGACGGAGGAACTGGATGCTCCGCGGGTGACGGTGCGGGTTGCGGGACGGATCATGGCGCTCCGGCTGATGGGCAAGGCCGGGTTTGCGCACTTGCAGCAGGACGGGCAGCGGCTGCAGATCTATGTCAAGAAAGATGCGGTCGGCGATGCCGGCTTCGAACTGTGGAAGCTGCTCGACCTGGGCGATCACATCGGCGTCCGCGGATATTTGTTTCGCACGCGTACGGGCGAACTCAGCATTCATGCCGAGGAGCTGACGTTTCTTTCGAAAGACCTGCTGCCGTTGCCAATTGGTAAGGAAGTCGAGTCTGGCGGCGAAACCAAGAAATGGTATGAGCTTAGTGACGTGGAGTCGCGCTACCGGCAAAGGTACGTCGATCTGATCGTGAATGCCGAGGTGCGCGAAGTCTTCCTCAAGCGCAGCAAGCTGGTGCAATCGTTGCGGCGGTATTTCGACGCGCAGGGATTCATGGAAGTCGAGACGCCGATGATGCATCCGATTGCGGGCGGGGCGGTGGCGCGTCCGTTCAAGACGCATCACAACACTTTGGATATGGATCTGTTTCTGCGCATCGCTCCCGAACTTTATTTGAAACGGCTGACGGTAGGCGGATTCGATCGGGTGTATGAGATCAACCGCAACTTCCGCAACGAGGGGCTGGGCTGGAGATGGAATCCTGAGTTCACCATGCTGGAGGCGTACCAGGCGTACACGGATTATCTCGGCATTCTGGGGACGACGCAGGGCTCGATTGAGCAGGCGGTGAAAGATGTAACCGGCGGGATGAAGACGAAGTGGGGCGAGCATGAGATTGATTGGTCGCACACCAACTGGCGGCGGATGACGATGCGGGAGGCGATCGTGCGCTTCTGGCCGGAAAAAGCGGGCGCCAAGCCGGAGCGCAGCGACTTCGCAGCGCACGGATCGGTCGAGGCGCTGGTCGATCGAGTGCGCGGCGCGGGCATTAGTTTGAGCTACGATGTGGCGGAGCCGGTCGGCAAGACGATCGCGAATCTTTTTGAAGCGGTAGCCGAAGAGCACTTGATGCAACCGACGGTCATCTACGAGTTCCCCACCGCCGTCTCGCCGCTGTCAAAGCAGAAGCCGGATGAGCCCGACTGGACCGAACGTTTTGAGATATTCGCGGGGAAAATGGAAATCGCCAACGGCTTCAGCGAACTCAACGATCCCGAAGATCAGCGGCGAAGATTCGAGTCGCAAATAAAAGAACGCGAGCGCGGAGACGAAGAAGCCCACCAGATGGACGAAAATTATATCAACGCGCTTAGTTATGGCATGCCTCCGGCGGGCGGGGTGGGCTTGGGGGTGGACCGGTTGGCGATGCTGCTCACCGACTCGCATTCGATTCGGGATGTGATTCTGTTTCCTTTGCTGCGGCCGGAAAAGCATTTAACCGCAGAGGACGCTGAGAGCGCGGAGAAAGAATAGGTATTCTTCCGGGCCCTGAACGGCACGCCTGAACAGGCTGCGGAAAAACTAACGTTTCGTTTGCGGAAAGACTAACTGACCTTTTTCATCACAAACGCGATGTACGAGCCATCACAGACTTGCTCCCCAATCGGTGCGAAGATACCTCGACAGTGCACCATCGAGAACGGCGCCAGTCTCCAGAGACGAACGCATTTCCGGACGCAAACTTTTCCCCGCTATTTGACAACATATGGCCCAGGTCAGCACCCCCGCAAGTGCACGCCAAACAGAAAAATCAAGCACTAAGTCCCGTCTTTGTAACACCTTACATGTAACTACCTTAGTATCATC
>JBEKFN010000243.1:0-6680 GCA_050013295.1 Terriglobales bacterium | reverse complement strand
TGCCGGTTTTACGCTGTCCCTGGGAAAGATGACGCTGCCTCACGAGCTGGCGCGCGTGGTTCTGGTGGAGCAGCTTTATCGTGCTTTTACCATACTCGCGAATCATCCCTATCACTTGGGACATTAACTTAGTGGTAACGGACAGCGGCCAGTCAGCCTCATGCCCGCGAGTTCGAATTCCCCGCCCCGATGCACTTCTGGCAGCTTCCCACGGGGTCGGAACTGGCTTAGGGTTGTACTTGACATGCGCACCAAGTCTGAAAACCAAGTCTGAATTTGTTAGCGAGGGCCCTCCCCCAATGAAAAACCCGTACGACGTATTGCGAATAAAAGAGCAGGAGTTGATGCGGGTCCGCAAAGAGATGGACGCTCTGCGGATCGCAGCGCGCTTGCTGGACGCCCAGGACACGGGCGCCGCAAAAGGCGGCGATCAGCCTAAGCTGCAACGAGTTGTCGAAATGCCGTAGAAGATCTACTCCCCCGTTTGACTTGAGGCGGACGGAAGCCAAAACCGTCCGCCTTCTTGTTTGTGGAAGAAGGTTCTGCGGCGGCAAGGTTGCGTTATTAAAACTCCGCGCCAGGGTGGGCTCTCACTTTTGCCGGAGTTCCTTAATCACCGGGCCGGCGAGTCGAAAGTAAAACAAAGGGACAAGAAAAATAACGGCGAAACACAGGGGCACGACGATCCACTCATAGCCTTGAAAGTATCCTCCCTTGCCACTCCAATACAGAAAGAGCGGTGCAAAGCTGACCGAAACCCCCTGTAGGGCGCCAATTACGAAGTAGAGCGGCGAACGCGCGATCTTCGCCAAAGTTGAATTCATCTCGATTGTCACTTTTTCCATTGGACCCTTTTCGGCTCAGGCGTGCCGCGAACTCGACCTATCAGACGCCAACCGGTGCTTTCGCTTGCCAACATATCAAAGTCCAACTCCGGCAGCCAGGCTCCAAGGTAACTCACCCCAGCCGCAGGGGCATGTTTGGCATGTCCGTTCCGGTCCGCGTACAATTTGGGATTCGGCCTTATGTCAGATCTTCGCCGTGGTCTCATCATCGTGAATACGGGGCCAGGCAAGGGGAAGACCACTGCGGCCATGGGGACGGCGCTGCGGGCGGTTGGGCAGGGGATGCGCGTCCTGATGCTGCAATTTCTGAAGGGTTCGTGGCATTACGGCGAACTGGATGCGGTCAAGGCTTTCGGAGACAAGTTCATCCTGAAGCAGATGGGACGCGGCTTTGTGAAAGTGGGCTCCGAGAAACCAGACCCCGAAGATGTGCGGATGGTGGAGGAGGCCTGGGCCGAGGCCGAGAAAGCGATCCAATCCGGCGAATGGGACCTGGTGGTGCTCGACGAGATCAATTACGCCATCAGCTACGGTATGCTGGACCCGGCAAAAGTGGTGGAGTCTCTGAAACAGAAGCCGGAGATGGTACACGTCATCTTGACCGGAAGAAACGCGCATCCGACGATTGTCGAGCTTGCCGATACGGTGACGGAAATGCGACAGATAAAGCACGCCTACGAGAAAGGCGTGATGGCGCAGCGAGGAATCGAGTACTGAATTGGTAATTTGTGATTTGTAATTGGTATGTGAATCCAGGAGTCGTCAGGTTTTCAATTACCAATTACAAATTACCAAATTACAAATTCCCCATGGCTTGGTTCAAGCGACAATCCGGTGAGTTGGACACTTCGGGCGAGAAGAGAGTGCGCACCGAGGGGCTGTGGGTGAAGTGTGACGGCTGCCGCCAAATTATCTGGAAGAAGGACCTGGAAGAGAATCTCAACGTCTGCCCAAAGTGCGGCAAACACTTTCGCATCGACGCGCACGCCCGCCTGGCGCAACTTCTCGACGACAATCAATACGAAGTTTTCGACAGCAATCTGGCCTCCACCGACCCGCTGAAGTTTGTGGACCTGAAGTCGTACTCCTCGCGTCTGAAGCAGGCGAAGGCAGACTCGGGCCTGAAAGACGCCGTCATCAATGCCCAGGGCAAACTGAACGGCCGTCCGGTGATCGTGAGTGCGATGGAATATTCGTTTATCGGTGGGAGCATGGGAGTGGTGGTGGGCGAAGCCATCACGCGGGCGATTGAGAAGGCAATGGAAACGCGGAGGCCGATTATCGTGGTTTCGGCATCGGGCGGCGCACGCATGATGGAAGGCGTGATCAGCCTGATGCAGATGGCGAAGATCTCGGCCGCGCTGGCACGTTTAGACGCGGCGCGGGTTCCGTACATTTCAGTCTTAACCGATCCCACCACGGGCGGAGTGACCGCATCGTTTGCCATGTTGGGCGATCTCAACATCGCCGAACCGCGGGCGCTGATTGGTTTCGCGGGGCCGCGAGTGATTGAGCAGACGATCCGGCAGAAGCTGCCGGCAGGCTTCCAGAGCTCCGAGTTTTTGCTGGAACACGGAATGCTTGACGCCATTGTCGTGCGCAGGGATTTGAAGGGCTACATCGCGCGGGCGCTGGATTTTATGGTGCAGGCGGCATAGGGACCAACAACGCTGTTTGTCGTTCGCCATTCGCGAAAACCTGTGAGACCATTCTGCCCTCATTGGCGCACGCAGGGAGCGCTTGGATGTCGATCCTCCGCCGTCCGCTGAGAGAGTGTCGAAACCCTAGGCCGGACTTGCTACCCTGAATGTGCCCTCCATAGCGAACGACGAACAGCGAACGACGACCGATGTCATACGAAACCGCACTGGCGCAGATGTACGCGTTGGGCCACGAGTTGGCGCAGACGCCGTCGCACAAGTTCGATCTGGCGCACATACGGGTGCTGCTGGCGGCACTGGGGCATCCGGAACATCGCTTTCCAACTGTGTTGATCGCCGGCACCAACGGCAAGGGTTCGACGGCCGCCACGCTGGCGTCCATCCTGCAGGCTTCCGGGCTGAAAACAGGACTCTATACATCGCCGCATCTGGTTCGCATTAATGAGCGGATTCGCCTCAATGGCAAGGCGATCGACGACGACGATTTCGCGCTGCTCCATGACGTGGTCGACCGCACCGCCGAGCGGCTGGTCGGAGAAGGCGATCTGCCGTGGCATCCCAGCTTTTTTGAGATGCTGACTGCGATGGGCTTTGAGTATTTCGCCCCCAGCCGTCCCGACATGGTTGTACTTGAAGTCGGCATGGGCGGGCGCCTGGATGCGACCAACGTGGTCGAGCCGCGGGTCAGCATCATCACCGACATCGCGCTCGATCATCAGAAGTATCTGGGCGAAACGGTGGCTGAGATCGCGCGCGAGAAAGCTGGAATCATCCGACCGGGCGGGATTGTGGTCACGCTGCCGCAATTGCCCGAAGCCAACAGCGTGATCGGAAACACAATTTTGGATGTGGGCGCGCGCGCGGTGAATGCGGTGCAGTATGTGCCGCCAGTGTCGCCGGGAAGCGGTGAGTACATGAGTTGCCAGTGGCCAGTTGCCGGTGGTCAGTCGCCCGAATCCAGCCGTCGGGGGCAACGGTATCCACTGGAAGTCCACGGCGAGACTATCCTGGTCGAGTCGCCGCTGGTGGGGCGTCATCAGCTGCGCAACGTTGCGCTGGCGATCGCGGCGGCAGAGGAACTGCACAACCAGGGGATAGTTCAGATCACGCCGGAGACAATCGCACGAGGCATCCGCGAGACGCAATGGCCGGGGCGCTTCCAAGTGGTGCCAGCCGCGGGAGGCGATCCCGAGTATGTGCTCGATGTCGCGCACAATCCGGCGGGGGCGTGGGCGTTGCGGTCGACGCTTTCGGCTGCATATGGAGATCTGGGAAACGGGCGCGAGATCACGATGGTGTTTGGCGTGATGCGGGACAAAGCGGTGCGGGAAATTGCCGAGATTTTGTTTCCGATCGCGGGGCGCGTAATCTTGACCCACGCCAACAACCCACGCTCGGCGAGCCCGGCTGAGATTCGCCAGGCAGCGGCGCGTGTGGCGGCGGGCATTGATATTGAAGAGGCCGAGGATGTAGCGTCGGCCCTGGATCGCGTGCGCGAGGTTGCCGGATCGGGCGGCCTAGTCGTGGTTACTGGTTCGATTTACATTGTGGGAGAGGCGATGCGAATGCTGGGCGTCCGCATCTAATGCACGGGTGTAGAGTCTCAAGTATCTATTGTCATCCTGAGCGAAGCGAAGGATCTCTGCATTCTGTCGCTGCGAGCAAATGCATAGGCACTTCGCTTCGCTCAGGATGACAAAACTATGGTGAATTGAAACCTTGCAACTCTGAAACTTTGAAACCTTGAACAAGATCGCCACAACCGCGGAAGCGGAAAAAGAGCGGGCCGAACTGCACTCGGCTGGACAGCTGGCTGTCCCTGCGTGGTCTGAAGAGCGGGCGGCAGCTCATCCCGTCAACCGCCACGGCTGGCTCAGTCGCCTGCGCTCATATTTCATTCTTTCTCCGCTGATCTGGGCCTACACCCTGATTCTGGGCACACTTTCTCTGATCTGCTCGCTCTTCGACCGGGAGGGGCGCATGCAGCACAATCTTGCCCGCTTCTGGTCGTGGCTCATCATGAAAACGATTCTGTCGCCGGTTAGAGTCACCGGCATGGACAACATCACGGGCGCGAATATCAACAAGGACAAGATCGACAGCTCCAAGCCGCGCGTGTATGCGGTCACCCACGCCTCGGCGCTCGACATTCCGATCCTCTATGTCTATCTGCCGTTTCAATTCCGCATCATTTTCAAGAGTGAATTGTTGGCGTATCCATTCATTGGCTGGCATCTGAAACGCTCGGGGCAAGTCTGCATCAACCAGCAAAACCCAGCGCTTTCGATCGGCGCCATCAAGTCAGCGCTGAGGAGCCTGCGCAGTGGCATGCCGCTAGTCATTTTTCCGGAAGGCGGCCGTACGCGAGATGGAAAGATTCAACCTTTTCTGCCCGGCGCATTCTTTCTGGCGATCAAAGCGCAGGCCGATATTGTGCCGATCGCGCTCGTCGACACCTTCGATCTGCTGCCGATGAATACCTACCACATCAAGTGCCAGCCGCTGGAGATGCGGGTTGGTGAGCCGATCTCCACGACCGGGTTGACCGTGCGCGATACGGACGCGGTTTCGGCGAAGGTAGAGGCAGCCATCGAAGTCCTGCATTCCGCGCCCAGGAGCACCTAGGCACAAAGAAGATCGCGCAGGGACAGCCGCCCTCGGCTGTCCGGGCGAGCGAAGCTCGCCAAGCGCTGACAATATCCTCCGCCATCCGTCATAATCTCTTGTGCATCCTGGAGGTCTCATGAAGTCCCTCGGTCTCGCCTTCTTGTTTCTTGCCATGAACTTTCTTGCCATGACCGTCTATGCTCAAACGACGGCCCCCACCGCCGCCGAAGCCCAGGAATTCATGAATAAGGCCGAGGCTAAGCTCGCCGATCTGAGCGTAAAGGTGCAACGCGCATCCTGGGTCCAGGAGAATTTCATCACCGACGACACCGAGGCCATGGAGGCCGACGCAATTGACGAGAACACCGCCGTCACAACTGAGTTGGTGGAGCAGGGCAGGCGTTTCGACGGCCTCGCACTGCCGCCCGACCTGGCGCGAAAATTCATGCTGCTGAAGCTCTCGCTCACTGCGCCCGCGCCCAAAGATGCCGCGCTGCGGCGCGAGATGACCGGGATCGGCGTATCGCTTGATGGCGATTACGGCAAGGGCAAGTACTGCCGCAAGAACGGCGAGTGCCTGGACATTACGGCGATCGAGAAGCTGATGTCCACGAGCCGCGACCCGGAAGCGCTCAAGGAGGTTTGGACGGGATGGCACACGATTGCGCCGCCCATGCGGCAGCGCTACTCGCGATTCGTCGATCTCTCCAATCAGGGAGCGCGCGAAATTGGATTCAAGGACACCGGCGCCCTGTGGCGCTCCGGCTATGACATGACGCCGGACGAATTCTCCGCCGACCTGGAGCGCCTATGGAACCAGGTAAGACCGCTCTATCTTTCGCTGCACACCTTCGTGCGTTGGAAGCTGGCGGAAAAATACGGCCCCAACGTCGTTCCGCCCGGCGGTCCGATCCCCGCGCATCTGCTTGGCAATCCCTGGGCGCAGGAGTGGGAGAACATCTACGACCTGCTCGGAGTGCAGGAGGACAAAGGCGGCGTCAATGTTACGGAACTGCTGACAAAGAAGAACCTCGACGCGAAGGGGATGGTGAAGTACGGCGAAGGCTTCTACACGTCGATGGGGTTCGCGCCGCTGCCGCCGACTTTCTGGGAGCGGTCGCTGTTCACCAAGCCCGCCGACCGCGACGTCGTCTGCCACGCCAGCGCCTGGGATGTGGACAATATGGACGATTTGCGCGTGAAGATGTGCATTCAGGTACGAGGCGTGGATTTCGTCACCATTCATCACGAACTTGGACACAACATGTACCAGCGGGCGTACAAGGACCAGCCGTTCATGTTTAGGAGTGGCGCCAACGACGGCTTCCACGAGGCGATTGGCGACTCGATCGCGCTGGCGATCACACCCGCATACCTGCACAAAGTTGGGCTGCTCGAGAGTGTTCCGCAGGCCAGCAACGATATCCCGGAACTGCTGAAGCAAGCGCTGGAACGCGTCGCGTTCCTGCCCTTTGGACTGATGATTGATCAATGGCGCTGGAAAGTATTCTCCGGCGAAATCGCGCCGGCGGACTACAACAAGGCGTGGTGGGCGCTGCGGCTGAAG
>JBEKFN010000242.1:0-6748 GCA_050013295.1 Terriglobales bacterium | reverse complement strand
TCCTGCCGCTAAGTTCAGAGGCAGGCATCTCCGAGGTCTCCCGGTTCTCGTGCATGAAGTTTCTAGGCGTGTCTGGGGTCTTCGACTACGCCGGACTGAACAGGAACTCGCGCTATCGCCCCTGTTCATGTTGCCTTCCGCGCATTACAAAGACGTCGGCGTCCGGGTTGCATCTTTTCGGAGCTGAATACCCACCCCACCTATCCTCTGTCTACGCTTCGCTGTGTCCCTCGCGGTAGCAGCGCAAGACTCGAGGCCGAGTGGACCGCTACTCCTTTCTCGTAAGGCTCTTTCATCCTCTACTTCATGCCGGTTTAGCCCGGCGCACTGTAATTGATTCCATGACAATGTCGGCTCCTGTACCCGAGTAAACTTTGGTGGCTACCAACCAACCAAGAGCGCTCGGGAGAGAGGAGCCGAACAATGATCATTATAGGATGCGATTATCACCCGAGCTTTCAGCAAATTGCGTTTGTAGATACCGACACCGGGGAACTGCAAGAGCGGCGACTGCAGCACCGCGAGGAAGCGGAGAAGTTGTACCGTGATCTGGCGGCACAGGGAATGAAGGTTCGTGTGGGGATGGAGGCGAGCGGGCATGCGCGCTGGTTTGAACGACTACTCGCAGAACTGCAGTTTGAGTTGTGGATCGGGGACGCTGCCGAGATCAACACGAAGCGGGTACGCAAGCAGAAAACGGATCGGCAGGATGCGCAGCTGATTCTGAAATTAATGCTGAAAGATGACTTTCCGCAGATCTGGGTACCGAGCTGGGAGAATCGCGATCTGCGGCAACTGCTGTGGCACCGGCACCGGATGGTGCAGGCACGCACGCGGATCATGAATCAGCTGCAAGCGGTGGCGCTGAACGAAGGCCTGCGCTGCAAGAAAAGGTTGTGGCGGGAAGCGGGACGGGAACAACTGGAGGCGTTCCGGTTAGCACCATGGGCGAGCCAGCGCCGGCGCGACCTGCTGGAGTTGCTGGACCGACTGAACCCAACGATCGCCGAGCTGAGCCAGGCAATAGAAAAGGAAGTGGAAAAGTGTCCCGAGGCTCGGCGCTTGAGGACGCATCCCGGGGTGGGGTCACTGACGGCGCTGGCCTTCGTGTTGATCATCGGGAGAGCGGATCGGTTTCAGTGTGGCAAGCAGATCGCGAGTTATCTGGGACTGGTACCACTGGAGAAGTCGAGCGGAAACCAGCGCCGGCTGGGCCATATCACGAAACAAGGCAACTCACTGTTGCGCTTCCTGTTAGTGGAAGCAGCGCAAGTGAGCGTGCGTAGCCTCCCGGAATGGCGGAGTAAGTATGTCCATCTGACGATGCGGCGAGGACGGAAAATCGCCAAGGTGGCCATGGCGCGCAAGCTGGCGGTTCGTTTGTACTGGATGCTACGGAAGGAATGGGATTACGAGCAGTTGAGAAAGTTCGGTTCGTACGCGGGAAAGCCCGGAAATCGCGATGGTGTGAAGTAAAACATCGAGTAATTGAGTGGGTATCCCGCTCCCCTTCACGGGGGAGTTCGAAGTAGTAATCATGATCGAACGTGTGACCGAAGAGATGCATGGGTCGGACTGAGTCTCTGACCTGAAACGGATTACGAGCGGACCTGGTTGGCATGGTAAGGGCAAAACCTTCAACTAAGAGCGAAGTGGCGCGCTCTTCGGAGTGCACGGAGCAGTACGCCCAAAAAGTATTTGACAACGCCGACATTGTCAGAGACGCGATTTATCGCCAACAATCCTTTCGGACGCCGCCAACTCTGCCGCGGCTCTCATGGATTTGGCCTCGCGTCACACCGGGGATTTTGCGACAACAATCCAAGACGGAAACACTTTCACTAATGATGAAAATTGTTTCACATTGACGCAAGACAAGCATTGAAGGACAATTGCACCCGTTTCTGGGACCAAGAAAAAGGTTCCGGTTCATCAGGAGATTTCACTCTATGTCCCCAAATACACGTAAGATCTTTTCCGTTGTGGTGTTTGCCAGTCTTGCCGTTTTGCTGATCGCCGTTCCCGCATTCTCGCAGTTGGCGAGTGGTGGTCGCGCGTCATCGAATGCTCAGATTCTTGGCGCTGAAAATCCATCCAAGCAGATTGCCGTTACGTTCTGGCTCAAGCAACACGACAAGGCCGGACTTGATGAACTGGTCCGGCAGATGTACGACCGGAATTCGCCCAACTACCATCATTGGCTGACGCTGAAGGAGTATCAAGCCCGGTTCGCGCCGAGCGCTGCCGAGATGGCCATTGTGCAGCAGCATCTCGCTGCGCATAACCTCCACGTGGTTTACACCGACAAACTCAATCATGCCGTGAGTGCGCGCGGCGCCGTAGCCGACGTCGAACGCGCGACCGGTGTGCAACTCAACCGCGCATTAATCAATGGCGAGACGCATCGTCTGCCCAGCGCCGAGCCGGCAATCCCCGGGGCTGCGGGCAAACTCGTTTATGCCGTCCAAGGCCTCACCGATTTCAAGTATGAGAGCCACGCGAGACGCGCGATTGACCCAGATACCGGCAAGCCGTTTCCCGTAGTACCGCTGTCTAAGATCAGCCCGCCGTCTGGGGCAAGCCCGGAGTTTACGCTCGGCAAGGCGCAGCAGTTCTTTAACGCCAACTGCCTCGGAGCGACGCAGAGTCGCACATTCAAGGGCACTCCCGTCGGTACCTCCGCCCACTACAGCGGCACTCGCTACGGCGACAACATCAACCTTGGTCCTCCGAAACTTCCCCCATGCGGCTACGACACACCGCAGGTGGATACGGCCTACGGCCTCACTTCCCTATACGCAGACGGCCTCGATGGTGCCGGCCAAACCGTGGTCATCGTCGATGCCTTCGGCTCCGATTCCATTGCGACCGACGCTAATACTTTTGCGTCCATCAACGGTCTTCCGCCGTTGAACCTTCTCACCAACTTCAACATCTACTACCCCACCGGCTACACGAATTGCGGGGGTAGTAACAATAGTCCCGCTTGTGCTGGTGGCTGGGATATAGAGACCAGCATCGACGTGGAGTGGTCGCACTCGGTTGCCCCGGGAGCCAACATCGCCCTCGTCCTGGCGCTCAACGATGAACTCACCAACCTTGACCTCGCGAACCTCTTCGCCATCGACAACGAGTTTGGTCCGGTAATCTCCAACAGCTGGGGCATCGAAGAGGCTCTTCTCGCAACCCAAGATCCGGGCGAACTCGTAGTTGAGAACCTCATCAACGAAACGGGCGCCGCGCTCGGCATCTCCGTCAATTTCTCCAGCGGCGACGACGGAGACTCCCTGCTCGCCTACGGCGAGAAGACCGTTTCCATGCCTGCGTCTTCTCCCTACGCGACCGGCGTCGGCGGCACCAGCTTGTTCCTCAACAAAGACCACTCCCTAAACGTGCAGACGGGTTGGGGTACCAACCTAACCAAAATCGCCTCACCTACTCCAAATCCGCCCGTCATTCCGCCGGACAACGCGCCCCCGTACGGCTTCTACGGTGGCGCGGGTGGCGGCACGAGCGGTGTCTGGCCGCTGCCGTCCTACCAGGCGAGTTTAGGGGGCAGCTTCCGGCTCGTTCCTGACATCGCAATGGTAGCTGATCCCTACACCGGCGGCGAGATTATTGACACCGAACCAATTGGTCCCGGGGGCGCAGAAGAGCAGTTCATCACAGTCTACGGCGGAACCAGCCTTGCCTGCCCCATGTTTTCGGGCATCTGGGCGATTGCCAATCAGGCTGCCGGAACATTGCTCGGCCAGGCTGCTCCGATTCTTTACGGTCTGCCTGCCGGCGCCATCACCGACATTGTCGCTGTAAACGGGCCTGACAACGTCAGCGGCTTTACTAAGACCCCGCACACTCCTGCCGTCAATTACACTCCTGACGAACTGGCGGCTCCTTTGGGAAACACCACCGAATTCATGAGCACGCTGTACAACTCAGCAATCTCTACCAGTTGGTACGTTCTCACCTTCGGCACCGACACTTCGCTGACGACCGGCCCGGGATGGGACAACGTCACCGGACTCGGCACGCCGAACGGCGCGAGCTTCATCGCGGCGGTGGTCGCGGCGGCGCCGTAAATGGGCAACTAACGAAGCATAAGACCGAGCAGGCCGGCGCAATGCCGGCCTGCTTTTTTGTTATGGGTGTGGACGAAGCGGCGGTTAATACACGTGAGGATGTGGAGGCTCGATCCCGCAACGAAAGACGGCAATGTGGTGCGGGGGGAATTTCAGGCGCAGTTGGCGCTGGATAGAAAGAACCCGGCTTCCGCCCTGACTACCCTGCAAGCTGCTTCACCGATTGAGTTGGGGCAAATTGGGTGGGTCGCCAATATTTCCTGCCTCAATCACGTGTACATACGCGGAGAGGCATACCTGGCGGCCCGGAAAGGGCAATGCCGCCGCCACCGAGTTTCAGAAGATTCTCGACCACAGCGGCATCGTCTGACGGCGACCGTGCGTACGGGAGTGTGTCGATGGGGGAAGGGGCGGTACAGTAACTCAGTAATCAATACATCAAGAGTGAACATGAAAAAACTGCCGCTATAGATCCAAGCCCCGGACTTGGTTAGACTGCTCTTTCTCACCAAAGGAGAAAAACCATGTCCAAATTGATCGTACGTTTCCTCGCCATCTTAGGCGCTCTGTGGCTGATCGGAATGGTCATCGTGCTGGTGGCCGTGATCGGCATGAAAGGCAGAGTTCCATCCAAGACGATTCTCGAAGCCAATTTCGAGCAGACGTTCATGGAGGACGTCCCGGACACGCCGTCGGCGCAGTTGCTGTTGAACGAGAAACAGACGCTGCGCGACGTAGTGGATGCGATTGATCGCGGAGCGAGCGACGATCGCGTGGTCGGCATGATTGCCAGGATCGGCGCGGCTCGGATGGGAATGGCACAGACGCAGGAAATTCGCGATGCTGTGCAGAGATTTCGCGCCCACAAGAAATTTGCCGTCGCGTACTCGGAAACTTTTGGCGAGTTTGGTCCGGGCAACGGCGCTTACTACCTGGCGACGGCGTTTGACCACATCTATCTGCAGCCCTCGGGCGACGTCGGACTGACGGGCATCATCATGGAGTCGCCATTTATCAAGGGGACGCTCTCCAAGCTGGGCATGACTTTTCATGGCGATCACCGCTACGAATACAAGAACGCGCTCGACTTCTTCACCGAGACCAAGTACACGGGGCCGCACAAAGAAGCGATGACCGCGATCATGACTTCATGGTTCAACCAGATGAAGGACGGTATCTGCCAGGCTCGCAAGATCGCACCGGAGAAATTCCAGGCCCTGGTGGATGCGGGGCCTTATCTGGGCAAAGAAGCAGTTACGGCGCAACTGGTGGACGCGATCGCGTATCGAGACGAGGTCTACAACGACGTAAAGAGCAAGGCGGGCGACGGAGCGGAACTCCTCTATCTGGATAAATATTTGGGGCGCGCTGGGCGTCCGCACGATCGTGGGAAGACGGTGGCGCTGGTGTTCGGCGTCGGTGAGGTCACCCGCGGCAAGAGCGATTACGATCCCGTGCAAGACAGCCAGAATATGGGTTCGGATACGGTGGCGGGCGCGATTCGAGCGGCGGCGGAAGACAAGGACGTGAAGGCGATCTTATTTCGCGTGGATAGTCCGGGCGGTTCGTATGTCGCCTCCGACGCGATCTGGCGGGAAGTGGTGCGGGCGCGCCAGGCGGGCAAACCGGTGATTGTTTCGATGGGAAATCTGGCGGGGTCGGGCGGATACTTCGTGGCTATGGCGGCCGACAGAATCGTCGCCGAGCCGGGAACCATCACGGCCTCGATCGGGGTGCTGGGCGGAAAGATGCTGACCGGCGGGTTGTGGGACAAAGTTGGCCTTTCCTGGGACGAAGTGCACCAGGGCGAAAACGCCACCATGTTCACCGGAACGCACGATTACACTCCCGCCGAATGGGAACGATTCGAGGCGTGGCTCGACCGCGTGTATGTGGATTTCACCAGTAAGGTTGCCGATGGGCGCAAGCTGCCCAAGGAAAAGGTGCTGGAGATTGCGAAGGGGCGGATCTGGTCGGGCCAGGATGCGAAGAACCTGGGCTTAGTGGATGAACTCGGCGGCTACGATACGGCGCTGAAACTGGCGAAGAAAGCGGCCGGCGTTGCTGAAGGCGAGGACGTCAAGCTCGCGGTCTATCCGCGGCCGAAGACTTTTTACCAGAGCGTGATTGAGCGCCGCGGGCCGGATAACAGCGATAAGGAAGCCGTGGGGCAAACGCTGGCGAAGATTCTGGCGGTAGTGCAGCCTGTAGCGCGTCAGCTGGATGCGGCTGGGATCAGGGGGAAGGATGCGGATCAGGACGATGTGCTGCGGATGACGGCAGTAGCCAGCAGTCAGTAGCGAAGCGACGTAGGGACAGCCGCCCCCGGCTGTCCAGGCGAGAGCAGCTCGCCAGGGTTTCCTTCGTTAATCCGGACACTCAAGAGCGCGGCGAGGCTTCGCCTCGCCGGACAGCCGAGGGCGGCTGTCCCTACGTGGACCACTTACAGTCCCAACTTCTTTACTTCATCGTTGTAATACTTGCGGTAGAGGATCGACCATTCCTCCGAGCCCTCGATGATGGTACGGCGCTGGCTTTCGAGTTTCTGGCGGGCGGCTTGGTCGATGCGGGCTTCCTGCATGAGGAGTTCTTCGAGAATCTTGCGGACTTCGAGGCGGATGGTGTTGCGATCCTCGATGAAGTCGACCTCGTCCATTTCGGCTACGGCG
>JBEKFN010000241.1:0-6751 GCA_050013295.1 Terriglobales bacterium | reverse complement strand
CGAACGCCCAACGGGCCGATCGATCCCGCCACCCAAACGTCAAAACCCTTGGCCGCTTCGCGAGCCACCTGAGCGCCCGCCACATTGATGTCGCGCACGCGATCGGCCAGGGTGTGCCTCGCCAGGCGAAAGCTGTTCGCGCCGAAAGTATTGGTTTCGATAATCTCGGCGCCGGCCTGAAGATAATCGTGGTGGACGGCGCTGATCAGCTCCGGTTGCGACAGGTTCAGCTCGTCATAGCAACGGTTGATGAAGATGCCCTTGGCATAGAGAAGCGTCCCCATAGCTCCGTCACAGAGCACGGGCGATTGCTTCAGACGCTCAATAAAGTTACGCGCCATCTTCTTGAGAATACAAGAAGGGGCGAGATAATTGAAATTAAGCGGTTTCTAATTGAGATTGTAGCCATGTTATAAGCCGTAAGCCTTCATGCCTATGCCGCCCCAAGGGAATCTGCCGAAACCATGCTGGAGAGACCGGCGTGGGTCCGCCTGGGTCCCTCGATTCCCGATGTCGCGATCGTCCATCCCGACTCCTGCACGAACTTCACATCGAATTCCGCGACGCCTCAGCGCTAATGCTAGGGTCCTAACCAGTATCACCCGCTTAGTTCGAAGAGCCCGAAACGGCAGCCAAGGCGCTCGACTGTTCTAGGAGCCGCGACCTCCGAGATTCCTCGACTCTCAGTGCGGCCCTGCGCATCCCCTCACCTAGGCCCAAATTTTGCGGAGGAGAAACCGCCGCTATGGCCTCGAACGCGCGCAGCTGCAGCCTCAGGAGCTGTGCCAGGGTCGCAGCGACCTTGGGCGAGATCTTGCCAGCTTGACATCCGCGATCAATTGCCCCAGCGCATCGCGCACTGCAACTGCATTTTCCAATTTGGGCAACGGATCGGCGCCTCCGGTGGTAGCGTGGCGATTGCTCTTGCCCCCGATTCGGCCGAGTTCAGAGGCTTTATTTGGATTGGCGTGAAAGAAGCACAAACCGCCGGCGGTTGCGGCGGCTCGGGAAGGTTTGCCGCTTTTTGCTACGGCCTTACAACGCGACTCAAGGTTCTTTGCACTCATTTCTTCTGCTCGAGGCCAACTTGCTGAGATTTTTCCGATCTCACAACAATTCTGAGTTTAATCTGAGTTTCCGAGAAATCTACAGATCTTTGATAACAACTGGTTTGTCCCACGGCCGTCATAGTGCAATTTCGGGAAGGAATTTGAAGGTGATCAGGATCTTGTCCTGTAGGTCCTTACCGCGAGCCTTTTCCTAGCTTTGCCCGCACCAGTAAGATCAAGGACAGTACGACGGTGAGTGTCTCGAATGCTGGCGTCAGTCAACGAGGTGCGACGCCTTTTCCGCCTAAATCATGAGTCTTTGACCCTGGCCTTCTGTTTGGCCACCAGGAGCTGCATGAACTTGGGCCCTTCCTTCTTATAGGCCTCGACGCCTTCGTGCAGCAGCATCTCACATACTTGCGTGATGGTCCTCTGTTCCTCATCAGCAATCTGTTGAATGTCGCGCCGCAGTTCCGGGTTCACTCGGAATACTAGAAAACCTGTTCTCGCCACCTCTGAAATATAGCTTTGCAATCGGATTGTGAACAATACAAATCGCACTGGCGTAATACATGTCATACTTGTTATACTTGCGATACAGGAGGCGGAAATGAAGCACCCCAAGAAAGCGAAGAGCAAAACAGATTTCAATGAGCAAACGACGCACAAGCTGCTCAGACAGAACATGAGCGCGGCGAGAAAGGCGTTCGGTGAAGCTTTAGCATCGCGGACCAAAGCTTGGCTGGAAACCTTGACCCGAGAGTTTAGTTTCTCACTGAAGGGCGGTGATCTCCAGATTATCAACAGCAACTGGTACGTCACACACACAGGTTTAATAGGGCTGGCGCGTCGCAAGAGATGCAGCGGCATCCATGTTGAAGCCGTTGATTCGCTGTGTGATTCGGGGGCGAATCGGTTCGTTCTCAAAGCAACGGTTTTCCCTTCCAAAGGCTCATCCGGCTTTGTCGGCTACGGCGATGCCGATCCGTCCAACGTCTCATCGCTCGTTCGTGGGGCAGAGATGCGCGTGGCCGAAACGCGAGCCGTCAATCGAGCCCTGCGCAAGGCCTACGGCATCGGCATCTGCTCGGTCGAGGAGATCGGAACGATTCCGAATCCGGTTGAAAAGCTTCCTCCACAAAACTCCAATGGCAACGGGAACGGCAGCGGCCCCAAAGTTCGCGACCGTCTCTGCCAGATCATCCGCCAGCACAAGCTTGATCCCGAACTCGTGAAGGCATACGCCATCGACTTCTGTGGCACGAAGACGCTCCGGGAGGCCAGCCGCGAACAGGTCGAAAACTTCGTCCAGCAACTGGCCGACTGGGCCGAGAAGGACCGCAATGCTCTGCTCTGCCAGCTCAACAGCTACACGCCCCCGAAGCAGGAGGTGGTCGCATGAAACGCCAAGTCCCTGGCCTTGCCGAAACTGCCCGCGATTCCCGTCCGGAGATTCCCGACGGGATCTTCCTCGTACGCGTCGATGGTGCCCAGTTCCGCTGGCACGCCCACAAACCGTTCTACGTCCTCCGACTTTACATCCTTGAACCCAGTACCTCCGCAGGGCAGTCCATCGTGGGTCGTCTCTATTGCACCCAAAAAGCGATGTGGAAGCTGGGCTGGTTCCTGCGCGATTTCCTCTATGACCCGGAACTGCTGGCCCACGAACAGGTCGATGAGAAGGCTTTGCCCGGACTCCGCGGCGTGGTCAAGATTAGCCACACCGTGATCAACGGCATTTCGCTCATCAACCTCGACGGCTTCGCCCCAGCCAGCCAGTGGGAAGAACTGTCCGCAGTTCCCGTATCGAGTGCTTTTCGCTCCAACACCGCGGAGGCATCCCGATGACTTACTCCTACACCCAGATCAGCCAATACCTCAACTGTCCGCGCCGCTACCGGCATCGCTACCTCGATGGTTGGCAGGAGAAAGACACACGGGCTGCCATGCTCTTCGGCCGAGCCTTCGAACAGGCCGTCGCCGCCCTTTTTCGCCGTGAAGACCCGGCCGCTGTGCTGTTCGAGCAGTGGGGCCTGTGCAAGGACATGGGCCTGACCTACTCCGGCAACGACACCTGGGACCGGATGCTGCAACAAGGCATCCAGTTGCTTGAGCGCTTCGCTCAGGACGGCCGCGTTCGCATTCGGCGCCCTCGTTCTACCCAGCAGATTCAGTTCAATCGGACACTCGCTTCCGGCAACAATTTTGTCGCCTACGTCGACGCCATTGGCGAACTGGACGGCACACCCTGCGTTCTGGAATGGAAGACCACCTCGGCCCGATATCCGGAAGAGCCGGCCGGCATTTCCGCACTGGACCCGCAACTCGTCTGCTATTCGTGGATGACGGGCATCGACGAAGTCGCTCAAGTTGTTTTCGTACGCAAGCGTCTGGTCGAAGTTCAGTATCTACGGGCCACCATTTCTGACGAGCAGCGGCAGGAGTTCGCAACCCTGGTCGAGGACACGGTGCGACGGATCGAGTCCGGGCTGTTCCTGCCGCATAGCGGCATCAGTTTTCCCCAAAACCCGTGCACAACGTGCCCATTCCTCGGGCTCTGCCTCGATAAGCGTGACATGGTCGAAGCCGTACTCGTGCGCAAGCCGGGAGTCGATCTTGGTCTGTTTGACGAACTTTCGTTTTAGGCCAACGCCGATGCCGCCCAAGCTCAATCGCAAGCGTGCACTGTTTGTTCTGACCAAGATCGACGAGATCCTGGCCTGGGAACAGCGGAAGGAAGCAGAGCGGGACACGCGCTTCGTCGAGCTCGGCAGGTACCTATGTGAAGTGCGGGCGGGACAGTACTGGCGGATGGAAAACTTGAAGTCGTTCGATGAATTCCTGGAAAGGCGTTTTCCCGATTCGCGCCGGACCGCCTACTATCTCATGTCCATTCACGAACACTTGCCGCCACAGATCCGGCGGGAGTTGAAACAGGTGGGCTGGACGAAGGCGGCGGAGTTGACCAAGGTCGCGCGTTCGGACGGGAAGGATTTCGATTGTGCAGCATGGATGCACAAAGCACGTTCCTTACCCCGGGATCAGTTCAAACGCGAGGTGGACCAGCACCTCACCGGCAAGGACACCGAACCGACCGAGATCGTCTACTTCAAGTTCTACCAGAGCCAGATCCCCGTTATTGAGCAAGCAATCGCTGCGGCGGCTCTGATGCTCGGCACAGACAAATCCCGCGGCTATTGTCTGGAGATGATCTGCGCCGACTTTTTGGCGGGAGCGAACCTAGACAACGGAGATCCGGAGATGCTGCTGTTCTCGATCACGCGGTTCTTCAAGTTTCTGCCCGAAGAGCAGCGGCAGGCATTTCTTGGAGAACTCAGCGAAAAGGTGTCATGAGCCTGATGCGCCCCGACCCTCCCGGTTTGCGGCTGGATCCCTTGTCGTACGAGAGCCTGCGGCAGCAGGTTCTGCGTCGCGATAGCTGGAGGTGTCAATCCTGCGGTGCGATGTCAAACTTGGAAGTTCACCACAAAGAGTTTCGCAGCCATTCCGGCCATGACTCCGACGAGAACCTGATCACACTCTGCACCACATGCCACGCCCATATGCATCACCGCCGAGGAGTTGGACGCGACTGATGACGGTAACTAGACCCTTACTACAGCGAGACGCGGGAATGCTGTGCGATAGAGATGATCGTCGAGCGTGAGCAGTGAGTGGCCGCCTTCTAGAGCATGGGCGCCGATCAGGAAGTCTGCCAGAATGCGGCGGGGGCCCGCGTCTCTTTGTTTCCTTCGACGTGCAGCGTAACCCTGGAAGGCTCGGCCCGCTGTCCGCCAGACCGATTCATCCAAGGCCCAGTCAATGCTGATACCGGTTTCTCGGAAGAACGAATCCAAGAACGATTCACTGCGGCCAGGGGCAGCCATCAACTCAGCGAAGACCGCGGCAGTAGTGACCAAGGTTCCGCGCCCCAGTGCAGCGTCCAACGCCGACTGGGCAGCGGAGCTAAGCGTTGGATCCCGATCCCAGAGCGCCACGATGACATTAGTGTCAATAGCTGTCGTCACTGCCCACGCAGCTCCCGAACCCACCGAATAATTCCCTCCCTGCCGGAACCAATTCCTGGGTTTCCGATTCCTTTGAATTTCGCGAACGGGCTCTTAGTCCTGACGGGTCGCACTCGCACGCCATTCTCATCACTTTCAAATAGCAACCTGTCGCCAGGGCGAACACCCAGCACACGGCGAACCTCGCGCGGTACCGTAATCTGCCCCTTGCTCGTGATTCTCGCCTGTTTCTCCAATACCTCACCTCCGATATTCCTTACTTTACCACACACGCTCCTTACTTTGAAAATGATGCTGCGGCTTCGATTGTGCACCCTGGGTGCACAAAGCCCGCTCCATGCCGAGGGAAGTGTTCAGGCGGGAGGTGGAGAAGGAACTGACGGGAAGGGAAGAGGAGCCGTCGGAGCTGATCTACTTCAAGGTCTACAAGAGCCAGATCCCCGTCATCGAGCAGGCGATCGAGACGGCGGCGCGGATGCTGGGCACGGACAAATCTCGTGGCTATTGTCTGGAGATGATCTGCGCCGACTTCCTGGCAGGAGCGCACCTGGACAATGGCAACCCGGAGATCCTGCTGCAGTCGATCTCCCGGTACTACCGGTTCTTGCCTAGTTCGGGCCAATAAGAAAGCCGCTCTGCCGAGCGGCGCCTCTTTCGCATATCCCCTCCGACTCAATTCCGATTGTTAGTCTGAACTCCGCGGCTCGCTCTCAACTCGCGACTCCAGAAATCGCCGCACGCTTTCGACATACACGTCCGCGAAGTCGGCCACCGGCCTTTGCGTCTCGATCTGCACCATGGCCGCTTCCATTTCCCACTCCATCGCACATAATAACGCCAAAGTCATCATCGGAGCCCGGTGCACCCCTGCGGCGCAATGAACGTAAAGCCGTGCCTCCGGGTCCTCCAGCGCTTCCAGCGCAAAGTCAACGCCGCGTTTCAGCAGTTCCGGGGGCTTTGGCAAAAAATCGTCGTCCGTCGGATTCCACAGCACGCGGATCCCGTGCGGCTCCGCCAGCGGCCGGTCATCGAACTCGACCTGCATGTTGAGCACGTGGGTCACACCGGCTTGCGCCACTTCTTCCATGTTTCGCGCGTTCCATATCCCACCGCCCAGCGCAACTCGTTCCGTGACCCAGGTCATGTCCATGCAGCGTTCCGTTCGCCTTCCCGACGCAATCTGCCTTTTACACTTATTCTGATTCTACGTCACCTTCCGTCGCCCCCGCCGCCATGGCTGGCAAGGGAACTCTTCGTTCAACTCAGGCCGCACCGGCGTGGGTTCTGGAAATGTCACAGCATTCTCTGGGTTGTGTTTATTTCCGAAAGCCCCCTGCGGTATGCTGAAGCGGTTCGGCTGTCTTGCTCCGATAACAAATCCAAAATATTCATCGAGGATGCGGTAATGAAGGCTACGTCAAAGATCGCGGTGTTTGATACCACTCTGAGAGATGGTGAACAGGCAGCGGGAACCCGCCTGGGGAGTCGTGACAAGATAACGCTCGCGCGCCAGCTCGCCCGGTTGAAGGTGGACATTATTGAGGCCGGCTTCCCGGCGTCGTCTCCGGAAGACTTTGATGCTGTCCGGAAGATCGCGCAGGAGATCGAGGGGCCTACGATCTGCGCGCTGTCTCGCGCGGTTGCCGCCGACATCGAGTCCTGCGGCAAGGCGCT
>JBEKFN010000240.1:0-6767 GCA_050013295.1 Terriglobales bacterium | reverse complement strand
CGCGCTCCACGGCGCTGGAGGCAACGTCTCCGGCATGGAGCGCTACGCCAGCACGCTTGCGGCCCAGGGGTTTGCGGTTTACCTGCTGCATTACTTCGACCGCACCGGCACCGAGACTGCCGACAAGCAGACGACCTTGCGCAACTTTCCCTTGTGGATGAAAACTCTCTGGGATGCCACCAGTTTTGTCGAAACGCAGCCGCCAGTCGATGGCAAGCGCATCGCTCTGCTGGGCTTTTCGCTCGGAGCTTACCTCTCGCTCGCCAATTCCGCCATCGACCATCGCGTGAAAGCCGTCGTCGAGTTCTTCGGAGGCATGCCCAAGGAAATGAACCTTTTCATGAGACGCCTCTGCCCGGTGCTAATCCTCCACGGCGAGGCCGATGCGACCGTCCCTGTCGAAGAGGCGTACCAGTTGCAGAGGTTGCTGGAGAAAAAGGGAATCCCTTACGAAATCAAAATTTATCCCGGTGCCGGCCACGGATTCGAGGACCAAACCATCTGGCGCGACGCAGGTCTGAGGAGCCTGCAATTTCTGCAGAAGTACTTAGCCGCGAGAAACCATGAAGAACTCGCGTAGGGACGGCCGCCCTCGCCGGGGTCCCCAGAGAGAGCGCTTTTCGCAGGCTGGGGCGGCCGGCCGTCCAGCCGGGCGAAGCCCGGCAGCGCCTTTAGATTCGCGAAAGACGAAACGGTGCGCTAAGCAAGCGCGCGGGGAGCATCACGACGGCCCAGACCAGGGAAAGTGCTCCGTGGACGGCGATTCCAAGCAGGCGGAAGGGCAGCAACAGCAACCACACGATGGGATAGAGGATCAGCGCCAGCAGCGCCAGGGGCCAGCACAGCACAAAGAGAAAACACCACAGCAGGAAGGCGATCATGGGGACACCTCCTCCTCAGTATGATACGCAGGCGGAGGGAAAAAGTTCGAGCAGGATGGGCGGAGCCTGCGGAAAAAGTCAGATGTTGCACTTGATTTTGGGTGGCGCAGCGGTTCACCGCTGCGATAACTGCCTTCTCTGAGTCGGCTTTACAGATTGCTGAAAAAGTCGTGTTTCGCTCCGAAGTCGCCTCAGCGGCTAAAGCCGTCGATGAAAACGCCCGTCATCGCAGCGGTGAACCGCTGCGCCACCCAAAATCAAATGCGAGTTTTTCAGCACTCTGTTTTAGCCGCCGAGGTCACGTTGCGGTACAGAAGATACCTTTTCCGCAGCCGGTGCGGCCGGCTACTGATTCAATCTTTCCAGATGCCGAAATCCGCCGGTGGCTGCGAACATCGCTACGGCGATGGTTCCGTTGTAGGCCATGTGCACCAGGAAGCCTGCGGCGACTGAATCTGTTCTGGCCCGCACCACGCCGAGAACCATGCCCACCAGGAATATTAAGAGCACAGATGCCCAGGAGTATCCGTACTGAGAGGCGTGCATCAGGCCGAATCCTAAGGCGGTCACGGAAATTCCTGTGCCCATTCCGAAGCGCCGCGCCAGCACAGGGTAGAGGAATCCCCGGAAAAACAATTCTTCCATGAGAGGGCCCAGAGTCACCGCAAAAACCGAGACCAGGACAATCGTCGCGTGGCGCTTCAGGAGATCATCAAAAGGAGTCTCTTTGGGAAACGGGAGAAAGTGTGCCAGGAACAGACAACCGATTTGCATGGCGAGGCCCACCGCCAGGAACGGCCAGATGTTCGCGGGCCAATTCCAGTGGAGGGCTTTCCAGAAGCGCGGGCTGCCCCTCTCCTTCGTAACCAGGATGTACATGTAGCCGAGCAGCAACAGGTAGGCCAGCATCTGGGCGACGATGAAAAGTTCAGGCAGCGCACTGAGGCGGAGAACTCGCGCTTTGACGGTTGCGCCGGGCACAACCGCGAGCATGGCAAGAAAGCAGGCGACGATGGCGACAATCGCCATGATCACCAGACGGAAAACATCCAAGCCGCTCCACGGCGGATCGAGCGGCCCTTCATCAAGCAGAGTGGGTACAAGTTCAAGTTCAGGACCGTGACCTGCGCCATCTGCCGAACTCCTCCACCCCGTCAAGCCAACACCGGGCTTGACGGGGGCCCCGGTGCGTTCGGCTTGGACGGGCGAGGGCGCCCGTCCCCACACGGGCGCGGCATCCGTAGGCTTCGGCGTCGGACTCTCGGGCAGATCGTCGGGAGAAAAGTTCACGCGACTTCCCCGGTGCCAGTGGGCGCGAGCACGCTTTTCGCCGATCCATTTCTTGCTGATCCGTTTTTCGCAGACCCATTTTTCGCCGACCCATTCTTCGCCGACCCATTCTTTTCCGGCCCGGTGAAATACGTGCTCAGCGCCTGGCCAGTGTAGGACTTCTTCACCCGCGCGACTTGTTCGGGCGTGCCCTGGGCCACGATGCGGCCGCCTTCTTCTCCGCCTTCGGGGCCCAGATCGACGATCCAGTCGGCGTTGCGGATGACGTCCAGGTGGTGTTCGATGATGATGACCGTGTTCCCGAGATCGGTGAGACGGTGCAGCACATCGAGCAACTTGCGCACATCGTCGAAGTGCAATCCCGTGGTCGGCTCATCCAGCAGATAAAGAGTTTTTCCGGTCTGGCGCTTGCCGAGTTCGCGGGCGAGCTTGATGCGCTGGGCTTCTCCACCGGAGAGAGTAACGGCAGATTGACCAAGGTGAATGTATCCGAGGCCAACATCGACCAGGGTTTGCAGCTTTTGCTTGACCTGCGGAATGTTTTCGAGAATCGGCAGCACATCCGATACGGGCATCTCAAGCAGGTCGGCGATGGAGTAACCGTTGTAGCACACGGACAGCGTTTCATGGTTGTAGCGGCGTCCGCCGCAGACTTCGCACTGCACGTAAACGTCGGGCAGGAAGTTCATTTCGATGCGGCGCTGGCCTTCGCCCTGGCAGGCCTCGCAGCGTCCGCCGGAAACGTTGAAGGAGAAGCGTCCGGGCTTGTATCCGCGCTCGCGCGATTCGGGCAGCATGGCGTAGAGGTCGCGAACCGCGGTGAAGATGCCGGTATACGTCGCGGGATTGGAGCGCGGAGTGCGTCCGATGGGAGACTGGTCGATGCGAATGACCTTGTCGATCAGTTCGGCCCCGGTAATGGATTTGTGCGCGCCCGCCTCTTCGCGAGAGCGATAGAGTTGCTTGGCTAATGCGCGGTAGAGGATGTCATTGACCAGTGTGGACTTGCCGGAACCGGAAACACCGGTGACAACCGTCATCACGCCGAGCGGAAAAACTACGTCGAGATTCTTGAGGTTGTTCTCGCGCGCGCCGAGGATGGCGATAGCTTTCCCATTCGGGCTGCGGCGCTCGGAAAGCATAGCAATCCGCTGGCGTCCGGCGATGTAGGCGCCGGTGAGCGAGGCGGGCGAGTTCATGATTTCGGCAGGCGTTCCAGCGGCGACCAACTCGCCGCCATGACGGCCGGCGCCGGGGCCAAGATCGATGACATAGTCGGCTCGGCGGATGGTTTCTTCATCGTGCTCGACTACGAGCACGGTGTTGCCGAGGTCGCGCAGGTTTTCGAGCGCGGCGAGAAGACGCCCGTTGTCGCGATGGTGCAGGCCGATGGAAGGTTCGTCGAGGACGTAAAGAACACCGCGCAGCTTCGATCCGATCTGCGTCGCCAGGCGGATGCGCTGGCCTTCCCCACCGGAAAGTGTGGCGGCGGAGCGACCGAGCGAGAGGTAGCCGAGTCCGACGTTGTGCAGGAATTCGAGGCGTTCGGTGATTTCGTGCGCGATGCGTCCGGCGATGGCCAGTTCCCTGCCGGTCAGTTTGATGTCGCGCGCAGCTTCGAGAGCGCGCGCAATCGGAAGGCTGGTGAAATCGGCAATCGACATGCCGTTTACTTTGACGGCCAGGCTTTCCGGACGCAGACGCTTGCCGTGGCATACCGAACATTCTGTGGCCGACATGAAATCGAGTAGATATTCGCGATAAGTTTCGGAAGTGGAGGCGTCGAGATTCTGCCTGAGGTGACCGAGAACTCCCAGAAAACCTGTTTTGCCCCCGCGCTGCGGCTCGCCGTACAGCAGAAGGTTCTGAATCCTGTCGGGAAATTTCTCGAAGGGCGTCGTCAAGTCTAGGCGATAGGCTTGGGCAACCAACTGCAGGCCGTGAATCAGGTTCTGCGATGACGAACCGGGACCGAGGCCGCCATCCAGCAGCGGCTTCGACCAATCGACAATCACCTTGCCAGGATCCAAATCGTAGCGGCTTCCGAGGCCGTGGCACTCGGGACAAGCTCCGTAGGAACTGTTGAACGAGAATGATCGCGGCTCCAGCTGCGGAACGCTGATACCGCAGTCGGGGCAGGCCAGACGCTCGGAGTAGAGCGTCTCGTCTCCATTAACGACGGCGACCTGGACGAGACCGCCGCCAAGTTTCATGGCCAGCCCGACCGAAAGTTCGAGGCGGTGCTCGATTCCCGGCTTCACCAGCAGGCGATCCACAACGACTTCGATGGTGTGGTTCTTGCGCTTGTCGAGGGAGAGGTCGTCCTCCAGGTTCACCAGTTCTCCATCGACGCGGGCGCGGGAGAAACCGTGCTGGACAAGCTTCTCCATTTCTTTCTTGAATTCGCCTTTGCGACCCCGAACGATGGGCGCCATGATCATGACGCGATCGTCGGGGGTAAGCGACATGACGCGCTGCACGATCTGCTCGGCAGACTGGCGGCTGATGGGCTTGCCGCAATTCGGGCAATGGGGCACACCGATCGAAGAGTAGAGCAGGCGCAGGTAATCGTAGATCTCGGTAATTGTGCCGACCGTGGAACGCGGACTGCGGCTGGTGGTTTTCTGCTCGATCGAGATGGCTGGACTGAGGCCGTCGATTGAGTCGACGTCGGGTCGCTCCATCTGGTCGAGAAACTGGCGCGCATAGGCGGAAAGCGTTTCCACGTAGCGCCGCTGGCCTTCGGCGTAAATCGTATCGAAAGCGAGCGAGGATTTGCCGGAGCCGCTCAGACCCGTAATGACCGTCAAAGTATTGCGAGGAATCTCGACGTCGATATTCTTCAGGTTGTGCTGGCGCGCGCCGCGCACCGAAATCTGGGTGATGGCCATTTACGCAGTACTTTGTGGACTTCCGTAATGTGGACGGGTCCCAAGAATTGTTGGAGAGTGGAGATACGCAGTTCGATTTCCGTATCTTAGTTGTTAACAGCTGCGGGGGTCAAATGCGGATAAAGTAAATTACTAGCAGCCGCGCGCTTCACAGGGTGGCTGCCGGCAAGGGCTGGGTAACGTGAACGCAGTCTTCGTAGGTTTCTTAATCAGCAGCACTGCAATCTTAAGCGTGATTCTGGGTGTATTCGGAGCGTATTGCGCGATTTGCGGCGTGTTGGCCGCCGTCAACCCCTCTCGATCGTCCAATGCCCTTGCGGCCTTGATACCCCATCAAAGCCACGTGGGCGGCGACTAAGCGCACCGTCGCAACCTTTATCTATCTATATCTATATCGAATAGTGTCTCCGTTGGGTGCCCAGAGATAACCGGCTACTCCTCAGGCGGCGGTGGTGGTGGCTGCTGCTGCTGCGGCGGAGTAGGATTAACCATGGCTCCGCCGGACTGCTGCTGTTGTCTGCGGAGTTCCTCCAGAATCTGCTCGGGGGTCTTCGGCCCCGCGTTGGGCTGACCTGGCTGCGGTTGCTGCTGCTGATCCTGGGCATTGGGCTGTACGGGCTGTGCGGGCTGGGGTTGGGCTTGATCCTCGGCGTTGTCTTCGGCGTTATCCTGATCATCATCTTTATCGTCGTCTTGCGCCATTTGTGCGTTGCCGGCTCCGCGCGGGGGCGGCGGGAAGTTAGGCTGCCGGTTGAACGGCTGAACCGGGGGAACGCCGTTTGAAGGCGTCGGCCGTGGGTTACCGCTCGCGGCGGTCTGGGTGTCTGCCGCCGATGGCTTTAGCATAAGGATCACGCTCGAAACGGCCTTGGGATCTGAGTTTGACCCCAGCATCACGTAATTGAACGAGGTGCCGTTGAGCAATAGCGCCAGCACATCCCGTGGCGCTCCCGGGCCCAAGTCCGCGACCACGCGCTCGCTTGCGCCCTGCGGAATTTCAATCGAAGCCCCGGTCAGCTTGCGCACATCGCGCAGGATTTCGCTTAACGTCGAATTGTGGGCCGAGATCGCCAGCAACCCGCCTTCATAGCTGACTTTCGCGGGCGTTGCCGGGATCTGGTCCATCGGCAACTGACTCAGCGGACCGCTCTGTAACGGCGGGAGCACGAGTGGCTTCGGGGGCTTGGCCTTATGGGACTTGTGCTGCGGGGTGGGGGTCGCGGTTGAGGTCGGCGCGGCGGGCGGGGCCGGGGCCGACGTCTGCGCAAGAAGGACCGGAGTTGCCAGCAAGAGCCCCAAAGCAATCCATCTGCGTGTACGCGGCATCAAGAATCTCCCCGTTTTTGCGCGCGGCTGCTGGTTCCGCAGAAACTGCACCATGGCTGATTCTACCACCGCCATAGAACGCAGCACGGCCTTATTTCTTGCGTACAGATCACCTAGACCACGTTGCAGGTATAGCTCTTGCAAGCATTTAGACCGCCTGCGACCTTAACTGCGCGTAAAATGCCAGCGGAGGCTTTCCCTTTGGGCATTGCTTCAGAACCCACGCTTCGGAATCGACGCCGCCGCCGGCCAGGGCGATGGCTGTGGCTGCTGCTGCTCGGAGCATTGGCCCACGCCCAAACCTGCCAGAGCGCCGCGGACATGGCTGCCCCGGTGCGCGCGGCTCTCGAAACCGCGGCCCAGCGCTATTTCGAAATGT
>JBEKFN010000239.1:0-6780 GCA_050013295.1 Terriglobales bacterium | reverse complement strand
GCGTGCCTTACAACTCACTCCACGATCAGAATTATCCCAGTATTGGTTGCACGCATTGCACGCGCGCCGTTCGGCCGGGCGAAGATCCCAGGGCAGGGCGCTGGCCGGGAACTGCCAAGACGGAGTGTGGCCTGCACATCATTGAGCCGCTGAGTCGATTGCCTGAAGCAGATGCATAGTCTACAACTGGTCTCATTAAATGGTTTTGGGCGCGGCTTCAAGGCGTGCCCTGATACGAATCAGACTTTTACCACGAACTGCTAGTGTTGTGTCCCGTAAATACGCGAACAAAGTCGGGGACTTGGTTCGAGGCTAAGCGAAGAGTTTCGTGGTGCAAACAAAATACATGGGTCCTTCGCTTCGCTCAGGATGACAACTTAGTTTAATGCCACGAACTTAGGGGACAGCACACTAGCCGGCTGCGGAAGAAGTCTAACTTCGCGCCCCAGTTCCTAAAGGGGCCACGCTTAACCATGTGGGCTAACCGGCGGGTGGGCCGACCGGCGGGTAAGAATTCAGAAATTTGTGGGGTGCCCCCCCTCCCCCCCCCTAAAATGAGTTAAGTCGATGATAGCAAGGTAGTTACATGTAACGTGTTACAAATATGGAACTTAGCGCTTGATTTTTCTGTTTGGCGTGCACTTGCGGGGGTGCTGATCTTGGCCATATGTTGTCAAATAGCGGTGAAAAGTTTGCGACCGGAAATGCGTCCGTCTCTGGAGACTGGCGCAGTTCTCGATGGTGCACTGTCGAGGTATCTTCGCACCGATTGGGGAGCAAGTCTGTGATGGGCGTACGAGAAAAATGTGATGAAAAAGTAGGGAGGAATGCAGTGGTTGGGGCGTCGGAGCGGTGACGCGGCGCACTGCCCGATGGTGACGAAAGAGGAGAGCCCGTCGGTGCCGATCACCCTCCACCCAGGTTAGCGTCACAAAGAACGGACGCGAATCTGGGGCACCGGGCGGGCGAGGATGCACCGCGAAGCGCTTCAGCCGGAACTGACGTCCCGGCGTGCTAGTATTTGGCCCATGTTCCGATCTCCGCGCTCCGCAGCCACTGCGTTCGTCTTCATCCTGGCTCTCGCCGCTGTACATACAGCCCAGGCTCAATCTTCTGCCGCTTCCGGCGCCGCTCCCGCCGGCGATAATATCGTGCTCCACGCAGCCCACATCCTCGATGTGGACCATGGCATCCTCGTCAGTCCCGGCGAGGTGCTGGTACGCGGCAATCGAATTGTTGAAGTTGGTTCCTCGGTCGCCCATCCCGGCGGCGCCACGGTAATCGATTTGGGCGCGACCACACTGATGCCCGGACTCATCGACGCCCACGTCCATCTTTTCCTCCATCCCGGAGCCGAGGATCTGCAAACCGTAGTCGAATCCGTACCCGAGCGCACGATCCTCGCCGAAATCGCGGCCCGCGACGATCTGATGGCGGGCTTCACCGCCGAACGCGACATGGGAACCGAGGGCGCGGGTTCGGCTGACTCCGCGGTGCGCAATGCCATCGACTCCGGACTGATTCCCGGCCCGCGCATGAGCGTCAGCGGCAACGCCATCAGCATTCTCGGAGGCCATGAAGACGCAATCCACTTCAATCCCGCCGAGCACATCTCCTCCAATGCCACCTACGCCAACAATGCCGCCGAACTCGTCTCCGTGATACGGCAGCAGCTCAAGGAGGGCGCGGACTTCATCAAGATTTATCAAACCGGCGCCGACCGCCTCGCCGACGGCAAATTCAACACGCCCTACCAGTACACCAAGGCCGAGCTTGAAGCCGCCGTCCAGGAAACGGCGCGCGTGGGCAAGCGTGTCGGCGTTCATTGCACCGGCGAACCCGGAGCTCTTTACGCGGTCCAGGCCGGTGTCGCCTCCATCGATCACGCCTACCAGCTCAGCCCCGAGACCATGCGCATCATGCGCGAAAAGCAGATCTACGCCGTGCCCACCTTCACCGTCTCCGAGTACTTCGCTGACCATGCCGAGTCACCCGCCTTTGCCGAGCGTGAGCGCGCCCTGCTGGCCTTCCATGCCGAAGAGTTCCGCAAGCAACTGGCGGCAGGCGTTCCCATGGCGGTGGGCTCCGACGTCGGCCCATTTCCGCACGGTACCCAGGCGCGCGAGTTTGAGTTGATGGTGAAGTACGGAATGCCCGCCGCCGAAGTGCTCCGCGCCAGCCTGCTGAACGGCGCGCGCCTTCTCGGACTGCAGGACTTGATCGGCCAGCTCAAGCCCGGCTTCTACGCCGATGTGATCGCAGTCCCCGGCGATCCGCTGCAGGACATCTCCGTGCTCAAGCGCGTCAGCTTCGTCATGAAGAATGGCATCGTGTACAAGGACGCCTACAAGGACGGCCACACGACTGTCCACCCGAAATAGCGCGGCGAAGGCTGAACGAGCCGACGCCGCCCGCTTCGCCTCAGTCAATCGTCGTCACGCGTTACCGCTCAGGAGCTTTATGAACTTGCTCACGCGCCAACTCTCACACGCCTCCATCGCTCTGGTCTGCACTTTCTTCTTTTCCGCAGCCCTGGCCCAGAGTGCTCCCGCGCCCGCCTCGCAGCCCGCTTCCGCACAGCACAAGTGGGCTCTGGTGCTTCACGGCGGCGCCGGAGTCATCGCGCGCTCCTCGATGTCCCCCGAAGCCGAGGCTAACTATCGCGCCGGAATCAAGGAGGCGCTCACCGCCGCTGCCGACGTGCTCGATAAGGGTGGCTCTTCGCTCGATGCTGTCGAAACCGCCATCAAGCTCCTCGAGGATAATCCGCTCTTCAACGCCGGCCGTGGCGCGGTTTTTGCGGCGGATGGCACCAACCAGCTCGATGCGGCGATCATGGATGGCGAGACCATGCGGGTCGGCTCGGTTGCCGATGTGCAGCGCACGCGTCATCCCATCTCGCTCGCCCGCGCGGTGATGGAGCAGTCGCCCCACGTCATGCTGGTCGGCTCCGGCGCCGATGACTTTGCCGCGCACGTGCACCTCGAACAGGTGCCGCCCGCCTTTTTTTTCACCGAGCGCCGCTGGCAGGACCTTGTCCGCCAGCTCGAAAAGGACGGCTCGCCCATTCCTCCGCGCCCCGAGGGTGCGCCCGCGCCTCCCGCCAAGCCCAGCGCCGCATTTGAACGGACGGACACGCACCAGTACGGCACGGTCGGCGTCGTCGCGCTCGACCGCCGTGGCAACATCGCGGCCGGTACCTCCACCGGCGGCATCACGGCCAAGCGCTGGAACCGAGTTGGCGATTCCCCCATCATCGGCGCCGGAACCTACGCCTCGAATCATTCGTGTGCTGTCTCGGCAACCGGCACAGGCGAGTACTTCATCCGGCTCACTGTGGCGCGCACCATCTGCGCCCTCGTGCAGTACAAGGGCATGAGTTTGCAGGAGGCCGCCGACGAGGTCGTGCAAAAGGATCTCTCCGCGATCCATGGGGACGGAGGCGTCGTCGCGCTCACACCCGACGGTCAGCTAGCCTGGAGCTTCAACACTCCCGGGATGTTCCGCGCCAGGCTGAAGGAAGGCGCTCCGCCGCAAATCAGCCTCTATCGCGACGAGCCGTAAACCTCCGCACTTGGTCCACACGAGGCGTACAGCTAGTCCTCGCTTTGCGAGGTCGCACTCAGCGGTGAGCTTTCCAGATGGGACGACCCTTTTCGTCGCGGAGTAGGAGCGTGTCGGTACCCTTCACCACTTCGCGCGCGAGGATGAGATCTGCTCCTTCTTGCTTGACCTTCGAACCGGTCAGAGCGATTTCGTCCCCTTTGCTGAAGGTCATGCCCATGTCGCCGAGAAAGGACTGCGGGCAGAGATAGACGTCCACAGTTTCTGTCCCATTCTTAACCAGCAAATGGGCGACTTCCTTCTCGCTTCCTTTTGGCGGCAGTTTCACTTCCTCCACGGTCGCGTTCATCTTCGTCTCGGTCTGGAGGTTGTACTTGGGTGGGCCTGTATCCTGACTCTTTTGCGCAAGTAACGGTGCACCGTAAAGGGACAGGGACGCGACAAAGAGCATCTTGCAGAAGCCGCTCAACTGGCCGGATTCACTCGCGTAACGCATGGCCCCTACTTCCCCGGAAGCGCCAGGAAGCGGCGGTGAGACGGGAGCAAAGTACCGGTTTCAGTTTCCATGCTGGCTACGTAGGATGAAGCCACCTTTCCCCGGCAGTATGGTACTCCAGTTTTGACGAGCGAGATCGGGCGGATCGCGTAGGATTGAATTGCCTTTGAGAATGAGAAGGAAGCCAAAAAATTAAAAGGGCCGTGACACTGGTTATGCTCTAGCCGCCGACTCTTGCGAGGGAGTCAACAGCGTGGAAGCATGTACCGTCACAGCCCCCTGATGCGATCACTGCTTTCGCAGTTCCAAACCCCAACTGGTCCTCGCAGAGCAGTCGGATTTTTCGGGTCTGGCTGCCCAACAGGTCGCCCTGCCAAGCTGATCACCCAATCTATTTCGGACTGGCTAATTTTATTTGAACCAATCCTTTCGATCGTCGACGGGGGCAACCATAGTCCCCAGGTGGGGCGTTGTCAACGCCCGTTTTTGGTGCAGTGCACTCGTCTTGTTGCAGGCCTGTTGACTTGTCCTCCCGGTGCCTGTCCTCCTGTTGACTGCCCTCCGGAATGCAAGCTTCATCACCGCGCCGCAATTATGGGCGCCCAGCCGACTACAATGGCGGCCATGAGGGTGCCCCTCTGGCTCAAGATCGGCTGGACCGTCTGGGTGATCGCCTGGGTCCCGTTCTACTGGAAGCAATACGGTCTGCAAAACTTCCTGTTCTTCTGCGATCTGGGAAACATCTTTATCATGCTCGCCCTGTGGTTGGAGAGCCCTCTGATTTTCTCCTGGCAGGCGACCGGACTGCTGCTGTTCCAGACCCTCTACACCATCGACTTGGTCGGGGCCTTCAGCACAGGATGGCACATCGTCGGCGGCACGGAATACATGTTTGATCCGAACCTGCCTTTATTCATTCGCCTGTTCGGCTTGTTTCACGTGGTCACTCCTCCGCTGCTGCTGTGGGCCCTCTGGCGCCTGGGTTACGACCGCCGAGGATGGCTCTACCAGACGCTGACCGCCTGGGTGGTGGTTCCCATCAATTATTTCTGGCGTCCACAGTTCGACGTGAACTGGGCCCGGGGCCCCTTCTTCCGCGAGCAACACGCTATGCCCGGCCTGCTTTACTTGCTCGGATACCTGGTAGTGGTCCCGCTGGTCGTGTACTTCCCCACCCATCTGCTGCTGCAATGGTGGGCCCGACGTGGAGGCTTCCTTCTGGCAGGAGGGAGAGGCGACGTGCATGACGTCAACTCGCTTGGAGAGAATGACAGCACGGTGTAATAACGGCGACGCGAGAGCCTTTTGTACGTGCACCGGAGAGTCGGGCCGTCGAGTATCCCAAAGTCGCCCCGCTGTATGTGCCGGACTGAGAACTACTCCACAAGTAGTAGTCCCCGGTTTTTAATGCTTGACTAAGCCACTTGGGGACTTGTAAAAGAACGGTCTAATCGTAAAGTGGTAACGCAAGCGCCCATAGCTGATTCCTCCCCCCGGCCCCAGGCGCGCCAACAACACAGGAGGATCCAAGAAATGAAAAGGCTTGGAGTGTTGCCGCTTGCGATACTGGCAATCACCCTGATGCTTGGGGGAAATGCCTTCGCTCAAAACGTGGGGGACAACAGCGTCTATTTCGTCGTCTACTATTCCAATGCGAACACCGCTGGTGCCCCGGATCAAACCTTACGCATCATCAATGATGGTGACTACGTAATTACAGATGATGTAGCGCCAGTCGAACCCGGAACCCTGTGGGCAGCGTTCTATGTGTTCACTGACAGCCAGGATTATCAAGCGTGCTGCGCCTGCCCGGTAACGTCAGACGGCATGCTCTCGGAATCCGTGAATAAACAGCTCACGGCCTACGAATTCAGCATCCGGTCAGAACTTTCGCGTGGCGTTATCAAGGTCATTTCGTCTTCGAGTGGTGACCCGACGAGCCCAATGCCGACTACCGGACTGCGGGGATGGGCAACGCACATTCAGGCAACTACGACCACGTTTCCTGCTCCCGGTCCGGGGAACCCTGTGAACGCCAAGGAAGCGGGGCCGTGGTTCGTTACCGAAGACCCGTTGGCCGACTCGAACCTCTCGTCGACTGAACTATCAAACCTCGGGACTCTGTGTGGTTACGGCATAACGTTGGGCAGCGGCTGGGGAATCTGCACCTGCACGCCGGAAGATTACGACTTTTAGTCTTTCGACTTGCGGGGCGGTAAGCAGGCCGGTAGTAGCTTCTTTGGATAACTGCGGCAGAGGCCTCCTCCTGAAACGGCTGGAGTTTTTCCCGGCCGTTTTCTTTTTCACTTTCCAATGTCAAAAGAAAAACCGCAGCAAGCATGGAAGGATCACCGCACGCGCAAACGCTTGCCAGCGGGGCTCCTGCGTTGAAATCCGGGCTCCCGGCAGAACATGGAGATAGGTTGGTGGAGGCGGCGGGAGTCGAACCCGCGTCCGAAAATGTTACTGGTCAAGAGACTACATGCTTATTCCAGTTCATGCCCTGGGCATTACCCCAGGACGTTCGCGACAACTGCTCAGAACGGACAAGAAACGGTCGGCGCTAGCCTGAGATCTTAACCTCCCTGCCCAGACGTGGCAGAGAAGAGCAGCCCGCTGTGTGACGTTCGCTCGCAGCCCACGGGCAAAGCTGCGGAGAACGGCGGCCTAACGAATTAGGCTGCGTATGCCATCTGTTGATTGGCAATTATCATTTTGCA
>JBEKFN010000238.1:0-6831 GCA_050013295.1 Terriglobales bacterium | reverse complement strand
AACGCCCTAGAATCGAGTTCCATTCCGACCGCGAATATGCTTCATAGTTAGCCACAGATGCCGGCATGGCCAATGATGCCGGAGGAAACAACCCCGCATAATCGATCAGGTTGCGCAGCAGGACAGCGGCGGCGTCTAACGCGTCGGCGGAGTTTCGCACCGTCTGTGCAGTTTGCAAATTCATTGCACCTCAAACTGTCATCCCTAGCGAAGCGAAGGACCTATGCATTTGCCAGCAGCGCGGGAATTCATAGGTCCTTCGGTTCGCTCGGGATGACAACCCAAGCATGTGTCGCGGATTCATGGAACATGACACTAACTGCCCGACTCCTTGAACTTTTTCCGCAATCCCTGCCAGCACTCGAAGTACTGATGATCAAGCTCGGAAGTCTCCAGCGCAAACTTTGTCGGCTGGCACACGAAACGAGTCTCGAACATGAACGCCATGGTGTCGCCTAGATAGACCGGCTTCAGTTCGGCCTTGCTCGCCTTCTCAAAAGTCTCAGCGTCGGGTCCGTGACCGGCCATGCAATTGTGCAGACTGGCGCCGCCGGGCACGAATCCTTCCGCCTTGGCGTCATATTCACCGCGGATCAGTCCCATGAACTCGTTCATGAAGTTGCGATGAAACCAGGGCGGACGAAATGTATGCTCGGAAACCATCCATCGCGGCGGGAAAATTACGAAGTCAACATTGGCGGTTCCCGGAATTTCCGAAGGCGAAGTCAGCACCGTGTAAATCGACGGGTCCGGATGATCGAAGCTCACGGTGTTAATGCAATTGAAATTCGCCAGATCGTATTTGTAGGGCACGTAGTTCCCGTGCCACGCGACCACGTTCAGCGGCGAGTGGTCGATCGCCGCCGCCCAGAGCCTACCCTGAAACTTGGTCACAATCCGATAATCGCCTTCTCGATCTTCAAACGCAGCTACCGGAGCCAGAAAGTCGCGCGGATTCGCCAATCCATTCGCGCCGATTGGTCCCAGATCGGGCAGGCGAAGCAGCGCGCCATAGTTCTCGCAGATGTAACCGCGAGCTTCTTTTTCCAAAAGTTCGACGCGGAAACGAATTCCCCGTTGAAGTACTGCAATCTCGCCGGGACCGGCTTCGAGAACGCCCATTTCCGTGCGCAGCCGCAGTCGTCCTTTTTGCGGCACGATCAACATCTCTCCATCGGCGTTGTAGAAAAATCGATCCGTCATCGAGACGTTAGCGACGTAGATGTGAATCGCAACGCCCGTATGTGTGTGGGTATTGCCGTTGCCCGCCATGGTAATCAGCCCATCGACGAAATCAGTCGGCTGTGAGGAAGCGGGAATTGGAATCGGAGTCCAACGCAACTGGTTCGGCGGCGTCGGCACCTCGTCGAACGGCGCGCTGCGCAGCCTTCCCTGCTCGATCGGCTGAAACGGCTTATGCGCCACCGACGGACGCATCCGGTAAAGCCAAGTCCGGCGATTAACCCCGCGCGGCGCGGTGAAGGCCGTACCGCTCAATTGCTCCGTGTACAACCCATGCGCCACTTTCTGAGGAGAATTCTGCCCGCGCGGCAATACACCTTCCACCGCCTCGCTGGCGAACTCGTTGCCGAATCCCGACTGGTAACGCAACCCGCCCTTCGCTGGCATCTTCGCTCTTACGTTCGCCGTTCTTGTGTCCGTCATTCTAGCTTTAGCCATTGCCTACAGATTTCCGCGCCGCGCCTGCTCCATTTCAATCGATTCAAACAGCGCTTTGAAATTCCCTTTGCCAAATCCGCGGCTGCCCTTGCGCTGGATAACCTCGAAGAACACGGTCGGCCGATCTTCCACCGGCTTCGAAAAAATCTGCAGCAGGTAGCCTTCCTCGTCGCGGTCCACAAGTATGCCCAGCGAGCGCAGCTCTGCCAGGGATTCCTCCACCGGCCCGACCCGCGACGGCAGCGCGTCATAATAGGCGTCGGGAACCCGCAGAAAATCGAGCCCGTTACGCTGCAGTTTTCCTACCGTGTACATGACATCCTTGCATTGCAGCGCGATGTGCTGCGCCCCTGCTCCTCCGTAAGCTTCGATGTATTCCTGAATCTGGCTCTTGTTGCGCGCCGCAGCCGGTTCATTGATGGGAAATTTTACCGAATGCGAGTCGTCCGACATAACGATGCTCATCAATGCGCTGTACTCGGTCGAAATATCCTTATCGTCGAACGTGATGTAACGATGGAAACCGAAGACGCGAGTGTAGTAATCCGCCCAGTACTGCATCTTGCCGAGTTCCACATTCCCAACGATGTGGTCAATGCGCAGAATGCCGCAGTCGTCCCCAGCGAGCGGCGCCGCCATGAACCCCGGCAGAAATGGCCCCTTGTAGTCCTTATATGAGATCAGCGAATGGATCGTGTCGCCATAGGTGTGGACCGCGCCGCGGCGAATGGCGCCGTGTTCATCCTTTATGTCATGTGGTTCCTCGGCTGGCTGAGCTCCCCGATGCACTGCTTCCTCAAAAGCCTCGTCCGCGTCCTCCACTTCCAACGCGATATCCCGCACGCCATCGCCATGCTTGCGGATATGATCCGCCGCCAAATCGTCGGGCGTCATAGGCGTGGTCAAAATGAAGTTCGCCTTGCCCTGGCTCAGCGCATAAGAAGCGCGCTGACGCTGGCCCGTTTCCAGTCCACTGTAAGCAACCTGCGAAAAGCCGAATCCCTTGCGGTAGAAGTAAGCTGCCTGCCGGGCGTTACCAACCCAGAATTCAACATGGTGAATGCGTTTCAACTTGAGTGGATTCTCCATCCGCTTGCTCTCCCGGACTCAATCTTCGCATATTTGCCGTCGGTCCGAGTGCCGCACAGGTTCTGAAACCCGCGCCGGACGGTCTCGCTTGGTGCACGCGCTTAGTGCACTTCTACCGACACCAATTCTCCTGCGTTCTTTCCCACCGCACGGTAGTTCACCGATGCGATGCGGTTCTTCCACTCGCAGGAAAACTGATCCTCCCCAATAACCAACAGCGATTTGTAATCCGAAGCATGCATCTTATAAGTCGTCATGCCGCTCAAAATAGTAACCGTAGCCTCGGGAGGCTTGGAGCAGTCGCTGCTCACGATCTTGCCTTTCAAGAATTGCACCGGCCCCGTCGTCCCCGGCTTGACGGGCGCAGGTTTAGGCGCCGCATCCGCCTCCTCATCTTGATCTTGCGTCGCCCCCACGGCCGCTGCAGCCGCGCTCGTCCCTGCCGAAGGAGTACTCGCCGCCCCCGCCGGCGCCGCGCTTTCCCCCGCTCGCTGCGGACGCACTCCATACTTCTGCAGCGTCTCCAAATCGTCCAATTGCTGCTTCGCCGCCGCTGCCGCCGCCCGATCCGGTCCCGCCTTCAGCCCCGTAAACACTTCCCGCGCCAGATCCCACTTCTTGCCCGCAACATAAATCTGCCCCAGGTTGAACTGATACTCCACATTGCGCGGCGCCAGCGCGATCGCCTGCCGTTGCGCCTCCAGCGCCGAGTTGATTCCGCCCCCCTCCACTCGCGCCATGCCCAGCATGTTATAAGCGTCAGCTAACTCCGGATACCAATCGGTTACCGCCCGCAGATCCTGCATCATGTTTGCCAGCCCCGGCATCTCCTGCAGCGTCGCCTGCGCCTTCTGATACTTCAGCGCCGCACGGTACTACCAAATCCATGGATCGCGCGGATTCAAGTCCGACGCCTTCTCCAATTCGTCCGCGGCCGTGTCGAATTTCTTCTCCCGCAAATATTCCCGCGCCAGCCCGCGATGCGCCGCCTCATTATCTTTTGGATCCGCCGTCAGTTGCTGCAATTCGTGCAGCGCCTGATCGCGACGCTCCGGAATGCGCGCCATCACGTCGCCAATCACAGCTTTAGCTTCTTCATCCTTGACCGAACTGACCGCCATCCCAACGTCGTCCACGCCAAACGGCAGCGCGAAATGATTCGGCTGCTGAATATCCGCCGGATTTGCAGTCGGCTTCTTCGCCTGGTCGAGCGCAATGCCCAACCCGCTCTGTGTTTTGAAATAAGTCTTCACCGCCTCTTCCATCTGCGCCGGCGACATATCAAACGCCTGCACCATCGCCTTCTCCACCGGCATTTTCTGATTCACCACCAGATCGAAGTAAGTCCCCGCCTCCGGCATCTTATTCTTGTTCAGCAGATAATGGACGACCATCCAAGCCTGCGCATAGTACAACGTGTTATGCGTCCCCTCGCGCATCCCCGACTCGTCATGCTTCATCGTGAACAGGTCCACCATCGACAGCCATACCGGAGAACTTACCAGCTGCGTCAGCGACTGCGGCACATTCGGGTCTCGCCGCATAAAATCGAAGACGTCCTCGTGCCACTCCGATTGCAGTTCCGGATCGCCTCCAATCTCCACTTCCTTGCCGATATAGATCGATCCAAAGTATTCGGCCAGCCCTTCGTCGAACCAGCCCTGCACCGGAGGATAGTTGTAATTCAAAAGATAGTGCGCCAGCGAATGCGCCACCGCGTGCCACGGATCGGTCTCAAAAAGATTCAGGACGATATAAACTCGATCCCACCCCGGCACATAAAACCCGGCCGCCGTGCTCTGTTTCACCGGAGCAACCAAGGCATATTGCTTGTCGCTCTTAAGCGCGATGACAGTGATCGGCACCGACATTTTCAGCTTGTCTTTCAGTATCAGCTGTCCAAAAACCGCCCGCATCTGCTCCATCCGCAAAGCAACTTCCCGCCCGCGCTTGTCCCCCGCATCGGTAAGCACGGAAAAATGCGCGGAATGCACTTCGATCCACTTAGGCTCATCCTTAGCGAATGCCAGAGGCGAGAAACAACCCGCGATCACCAGACTCAGAATTACGGTGCCGGTACCAAACCTGCGCTTCACGGTAGAGTCCTTCCCCAAAAATGCTAGCATGCCAGGCAGCAACATCGCCGCAGAGCAGCGCAAAAAGCAGCGCAGAAAGAAGCGCAGAAAGAAGCGTAATACGAATAACCGATGGAGAGACGGGCGCCCTCGCCCGTCCGCCTTTCACCTTGGCCCCACCCCCGCTCACACGTTACACTCTCGTCCGTGACCTCGGCCCCGTCTTCCCGTCTCGCTTGGATCGACTGGATGCGCGGCCTGGCCTGCGTCCTGATGTTCCAGACGCACTGTTACGACGCATGGCTAGGCGGCAACGCCCGCAAAACCAACTTCCTCAAAGGATCGCAACTCCTCGGCACTCTGCCCGCGCCACTCTTTCTTTTTCTAGCCGGAGTTTCCTTCGCTCTGGTCACCGACAAACTCATTCGCAAACGGCTGACCCCCGCCGAAATAACCCGCACCATGCTTCGCCGCGGCGCCGAAATCTTCGCCTTCGGACTCCTCTTCCGCCTGCAAGAATTTCTAATAGCCTGGGGATGGGCCCCATGGTCCGACTTACTCCGCGTGGACGTCCTGAACATAATCGGCCTATCCATGATCCTAATGGCGCTAACCTGCGGCATGGTCTTGCACGTGTGGGGACGGGCGCCCTCGCCCGTCCAAGCCGAGCATACCGGGACCCCCGTCAAGCCAGGTGTTGGCTTGACGGGGTGGAGTAGCTCGGCAGTTGCCGGTGGCCACGGCCACTCCGGATTCCCGATGATAGCCGCTGCCCTCGCCGCCGCGGCTCTAATTGCCCTGCTAACGCCGCCCCTCTACACCACCTGGCGACCAACCTGGCTGCCCTGGCCGATCGAGTCCTACATCAATGGATGTCACAACCTCGGCGCACCCCAGCCCTGGCTCTTCCCCCTCTTCCCTTGGGCCGCCTTCGCCTTCGCCGGCCTAGCCGCCGGTTTTATCCTCTTCAGCGACCAAGCCCGCGCCCAAACCGTAAAAACTCTAGCCGTGTTTGCAGGTGTAGGAGCCGTAGCCATCCTGGCAGCTCGCCAATTCGATCACTCTTCCTTCTATCTCTACTCCACTTACGATTATTGGCATACCAGCCCGAACTTTCTAATGATGCGCATAGGCATGTTGTTAGTAATCTGCTTCCTGAGTTATGCCTGGTGTCGTTGGGGCCTCGGAACCCGCGGCTTCAGCCCGCTAATTCAACTAGGCCAGACGTCCCTCCTCGTCTACTGGGTCCACATAGAATTCGTCTACGGACGCTTCGCCTTGCTTCCCAAACGAGCCGAATCCATCCTCACCGCCTCGCGAGGATTGCTGGAAATTTTTCTATTCATGCTGATCCTCTCGCTCCTCCGCACCAGAATCGACTGGAAAAGATTCAACTGGAAGAAGATCAACTGGAAAAAGATTAGCCAGCGAGTCCAGCCCGTGTAGGCGTAGGTATAGGGGGCCCCTGGCGTACTGTTGTCAGTGTGGGGACACTAATTCACCACGCCCCAATACACGGGTGGGTCTCAGGGTAAAATCAAACTTGCGGAGCCTGCGCCAACTCCACGCTTGGCGCGGCTGCGTAAGCGAAGCGACGATGGCCGCCCATCCCACATTGTCAGAAAAAACATCGTCCCGATTTGCACCCAACGTGTTGGGTTTTGAAAGAATATGTCAGGTTATTGTGCTGCTGATGGGAGCGCGCTGTGCCTTCGCTGGCCGTAATTTGCCCGTTGGAGCTGACGGCGTTGCTTACCTGGACGTTGCCCGCTCCTACCTTCGCCACGACTGGCACACGGCCGTAAATGGATATTGGGGGCCGTTGTACTCATGGCTTCTGGCCATCGGGATGCGGTTTTTTCACCCCGGGATCCATACCGAATTTGCCATGGCCAGAACGCTTAATTTTGTACTCTTTACTGCTGCCGTGTACACGTTCAGCAGGTTCTGGCGTGCACTGGCGGACTGGAGTAAGCGGATCGGCGAC
>JBEKFN010000237.1:0-6837 GCA_050013295.1 Terriglobales bacterium | reverse complement strand
CGGAGAAAAGATCTCGAGGAAATGAGGCTTGTCGCCGCCGGCGGCGAGCTTTTGGCGCGTCCGGGTGTAAACCTGGGGCTCGGGAACGTGGCGCCGAATGTAGAAGACCAAGAACGCGGGCAGAATGCCAATCCAGAACATGGCCCGCCAGGCGAGGCCCGCGGGAAGCCACGAGAACAACGCGACCGAGCATATCGCGGCAATTCCCCAGCCGATGGCCCAGCCACCCTGCACGGTACCCACGGCTTTGCCCCGGTGCTCGGCGCGAATCGTCTCGCCCATCAGCACCGAGCCGACGGCCCACTCCCCGCCGAAGCCTAGGCCCTGACAGCCGCGAGTAATGAGCAATTGCCAAAAGTTGTTGGTGAAGCCGCTCAGGAAGGTGAACAGCGCGAACCAGAGGATGGTCCACTGCAAGACTCGAGCACGTCCGAAGCGATCCGCCAACAATCCTGCAAGCCAGCCGCCCACGGCGGAGATCAGCAACGCCGCCGTTCCCAGCATACCTGCTTCACCTTTGGTGATGTGCCATGCCGCGATCAAGCTTGGGATGACAAAGCTGTACACCATCACGTCCATGCCGTCGAGCGCCCAACCGCCAAAGGTAGCGATAAAGGTGCTTCGCTCTGGCGGCGATAACTCCGTAAACCAGGCGGCGTGTCCCTGTTTTTTTGCGGGAGCGGTAGTTGGATTCAAAGTAGTGTCCATGGTTATGCCTCTTGGCCATCTGCGGAACATCAGAAGAAAATCTACGGAAGTGTACACCAAACGAAGGCGAGGTAGCTTCCAGATGAGCAGCAACGGCAGGGCAAGAGGCAGCGCAAAGGGTTCAACGAGCAGGAAGGGCTTATGGCCTCATCCCGATCGAGGACGACCGCCGGCGGGACGCGTTCGTGCACCTCTCGGACATAAAGTCAAAGATTATCGGGAAACTGGCCTCCACTAAATCGGCATCTTGGTATAAGATTCCATTCGATCTTTGTAGCCTCTTGGAAGTGCCCACCAGGTTCATAACCGCCTGGCGAGGAGAGCCCTCATGGAAGCGCGTATTCTCGGCGAGTTCCGCGCGGTCGTTGGCAAGGGTTTGATCACCGAAGCCTCTCAACTGCACACCTATGAATGCGATGGGCTGACGAACATGCGCGTTTTGCCTCAGGCAGTTCTGCTTCCCACTTCAACCGCGGACGTTCAGGCGATTGTGCGTATCTGTCAGCGCGAAAAGATTCCCTTTGTAGCTCGAGGCTCGGGCACGGGACTAAGCGGCGGGGCTCTGCCGGTAGAAAATGGCGTGCTCATCAGTTTAGCCCGCATGAACCGCATCCTGGAAGTGGATCTGCCCAACGCGCGTGTGGTCGTGGAGCCGGGGGTCGTCAACTCCGATGTTACGCTACGCGTTGCTTCGCATGGTTACTTCTTCGCCCCCGATCCTTCGTCACAGTCGGTGTGCACTATTGGCGGGAATCTTGCGGAGAACTCGGGCGGCGCTCATTGTTTGAAATACGGATTCACCACTACCCATGTGCTGGCACTTGAGGTAGTCCTTCCCGATGGATCGATCGTGCATCTCGGCAGCCGGGCGCTGGACCGCCCGGGATACGATCTGCCGGGAATTTTTGTAGGATCGGAAGGAACGCTGGGAATAGCCACCAAAGTCGTACTGCGCATCGTGAAGAAGCCCGCAGTCATTCAAACCTTGCTGGCCGCTTTCAATACCACCACCGAGGCGGGCGCGGCGGTTAGCGGGATTATCGGGGCGGGAATGCTGCCGGCGGCCATTGAGATGATGGACAACCTGGCCATTCAGGCCGCCGAGGCCTCGGTGCACGCCGGCTACCCAAACTGCGGAGGACTGCTACTGGTGGAACTCGACGGCCCGGCCGCGGAAGTCGAGCACTTGATGGACCAGGTGGGCGAGATCTGTACGCAATGCGGGGCTTGGGAGATTCGCGTCGCCCAATCCGACGCAGAGCGCGCGGTCGTCTGGAAAGGCCGCAAGGCCGCCTTTGCAGCCGTGGGGCGCATCTCGCCGAACTACATTGTGCAGGACGGCGTAGTTCCCCGCACCGCGCTGCCCAAGATTCTCGGCGAAATCGAACGTATGAGCGCTGCCGAAGGATTGCGTGTGGCCAACGTCTTTCATGCCGGCGATGGCAATCTGCATCCCCTGGTGCTCTACGACCGGCGCATCCCGGGCCAGGAGGAGCGCGCCACGGAGCTTTCCATCAATATCCTGCGGCTATGCGTGAAGTTTGGCGGGTCGATCACCGGCGAGCACGGCGTGGGCGCAGAGAAAACGGCGATGATGGGGGAGATGTTCGCGGAACCCGATCTGGAAACGATGCAACTCGTGCGCTGCGCTTTCGATCCAGAACATCTTTCGAATCCAGGCAAGGTGTTTCCTCGCACGCGCATGTGCGCGGAGAGAACCGGCCCGTATCAACCGCATCCTCTGGAAGTCGCAGGGGTAGCGCAGTTCTTTTGAGGGTTATGGGAACGCATTCATCATCGCATGCATCGATCGTCCGACCATCGATCGCCGCGGTGGAAGCCGCGTGGAGCGATCTGCGGGCCCTCGTCGGCGCCGAGCACTTGCGCACCTCCATGTTGGAGGACGCGGTCGATGACGTCCTTCCGCAGATGGTCATCGAGCCGGGTAATCCTGAGGAAGTCGCTGGCGCGCTGAAGATCGCGACGGGCGTGGGTTTGCAGGTGATTCCTCGCGGCGGAGCAACCCAGATGGGTTGGGGCAATCCTCCGCGCAGCGGCGACCTGATGCTTTCGACGCGCCGGTTGAACCGCGTCGTGGAACACGCCTGGGGAGACATGACAGCGACGGTGGAAGCCGGGTGCACGTTTCAACAACTACAGCAAACGCTTGCCGAGCATGGTCAGCGACTGGCCCTCGACCCTCTGTGGCCGGACCAAGCCACGATCGGAGGGATTCTGGCGACCAACGACAGCGGGCCTCTCCGTATTCGCTTCGGAAGCTTGCGCGACTTGGTTATTGGTATCACGCTGGCTCTGCCGGATGGCACTCTCGCCAAGAGCGGCGGCAAGGTGGTAAAGAACGTCGCTGGGTATGACCTGCCCAAGTTGGCTACCGGGTCATTGGGTACTCTCGGAATCATCACGCAAGCGATTTTCCGGCTTCACCCTGTCCCGCGCGAAAGCAGGACGTTGACCTTCTCCAATTCCGACAGCGCAACCATGAATGCTTTGGTTCTCGCGATTCAGGATTGCAATATGGTTCCGACCGGCGTGCAAGTTCGCGCCGGGAGTTCCTCGACGCCAGAGGTCGATCTATGCTTTGAAGGCACGGCCGCGGGGTGTGAAGCGCAGATCGAGCAGACCCTGCGCATCGCCTCCGGGGCACGTCGTATCGAGTCTCCGGCAGACGTCTGGAATGCGCACTCAACATTGTGGAGCGGGGCAGAACCTTCCGTCGTGTGCAAGTTCAGCCTGTTGCCCGCAGAACTCGGAACCTTCTTAACCCTGATAAGGAAATCATCGGAACCGCTGCAGTTGTCTTGGCGGCTCGTCGCTCAGGCGGTCGGAGTCGGGTACCTTCGGCTGGAGGGGAACGACACCGGTGCCCTTCTCAACGTACTCCAGGATTTGCGGAAGAATCTGGAAACTCGCGGGGGCTCGCTCGTCATCCTGCGCTGTCCTCTCGAAATCAAATCGAAAATGGATGTCTGGGGAAGCGCGGGCGATGCGCTGGCACTGATGAGAAGCATCAAAGCGCAATTCGACCCGACGGGAGTGCTGAACCCCGGCCGGTTCATTGGGGGAATCTAAATGGCGGAACCCGCGAGAATACCTGCCAACGCCAGCTCTGGTGCCTTCGACGCGCACCACCCGCCCGCGTCCGGCTTGATCAACGAGTGCGTGCATTGCGGGTTTTGCCTCGCCACCTGTCCCACCTATGCGCTTTGGGGCCAGGAGATGGATTCGCCGCGCGGGCGAATCTATCTAATGAAACTTGGCCTGGAGGGTCAGGTTGGTCTCGATCCCACCTTTGTCAACCACATGGACAACTGCCTCGGCTGCATGGCCTGTGTGACAGCGTGTCCTTCGGGCGTGAAGTACGACAAGCTGATTGAAGCGACCCGCGCCCAGATTGAACGCAACTGCCAGCGGCCGGTAACCGACGGACTGCTGCGCCGAATGATCTTTGACATCTTTCCGCGGCCTGATCGACTGCGCCTGCTGCTGGTACCGCTGCGAATGTATCAACGCTCGGGATTGCAGTCGCTCGTGCGTCGCAGCGGTGTCCTCAAACTGCTCCCGGCAAGCCTGCGCGCAATGGAGGACCTCGCACCGTCAGCTCCGCAAGCGACAGACGGCGCCGCGCTCCCGGAACGAGTGGAAGCGCAGGGCGAACGCCGCCTGCGTGCAGGGTTGCTGCTGGGATGCGTACAGAGCGTCTTCTTCCCCGAGGTAAACGCCGCCACTGCTCGCGTACTCGCCGCAGAAGGTTGCGAGGTGGTCATTCCCAGGGATCAGGGCTGCTGCGGTGCGCTCATGGTCCACGCTGGAGAAGAGGAGGCAGCGCTCGATTACGCCCGGCGCACCATTGACGCATTCGAACGCGCGCAGGTGGATACCGTGGTGAGCAATGCCGCGGGCTGCGGATCGAACCTGAAAGATTATGGATACCTGCTGCGCGACGACCCGAAGTATAGCGAGCGGGCAAAGGCATTCTCGGCCAAGTGTCGCGACATTTCTGAAGTCCTGGCTGGCCTCGAGCCGCGGGCTCCGCGCCACCCTGTTCCCTTGAAGGTCGCGTTTCACGACTCCTGCCACTTGCAACATGCCCAGGGCGTGAGGGCGCAGCCCCGCGCGGTCCTTGGAAAAATCCCCGAACTGAAGATCTTGGAAACCGCCGAAGCGGCACTGTGCTGCGGGTCGGCCGGAATCTATAATCTTGTGCGGCCCGAACCGGCCAAGGAACTGGGCGATCGCAAGGTCCGCAATGTGCTGGCGACCGCGCCAGACATCGTTGCCACTGGAAATCCCGGCTGCCTGCTTCAGTTGCGAGCCGGAATCCGGCTCGCCGGCAGCCAGGTGCCGGTGGTTCATTTTGTGCAGGTGGTGGACGCTTCCATTCGAGGAGTGCCGGCACAATCCTTGCTCGTGGAAAGAAAAGCTTCCTAAGGCATGAGTCTCGAATTAATTGGCTGGAATAATCCTCCCTAGTGAGACAACAACCTATCTGTGTTTGCCGAAGAGGACGCTGGGCAGCCGGTAGTGAGGGACGCGACCGATGCCGATGGATGAGAACCTGCGAACGCAGATCGAGACCTACCTGTCCCACCTCGATGGCTTGATGCGTCGCGGGCGCGAGCTTTGCGACACTTTGGCGACGGATCCCTCCAACCCATCGGCGATTGCAGCCACTCGCGCCTGGCAGGAAGACTGTGGGGTGACGGTCAATCAATTGTCCGGAGGCAGCAAGGCCCATTGGCTTGCGCGGTCGTTTAGCGAAGCCTTCCTGCTGCGCTCAGCAACTGGCCATGCCGTCGAAGGGGCGGCGCCGGCCGAGATCGTCCAGCGACTGCTCGGCGTTCTTGAGCAAGCGGTTGCCACGCTCTCCGGAATGGACGGCGGCAAAGGCCCGGGCTTTACCGCATACTCGTCTGCATCGTCGGAGGCGCCGCCGCCTCGCCGCTTCGAGTTCGTTCACAACCCCGAGCTCCGGCCGGTGCTGGAGCGGGCCTACATCGATAGTCGGCGCGCGCTGGGGGAAGGGAACTACGACCTGGCGCTACGCACTTCTTGCGGAATCCTGGAGGCCATCGTGACCGACGCGCTGGAACACAAGGGACTAAGCGCGCTGGCTGCCTCACGCGCGCCCGCAGCGCAGCTCGCCGAAGGAAAGATTGCCGAAGGAAAGATTGCCGATTGGTCGTTCGAGACGCGGCTCGCCGTCGCCGAGCGGGCGGGACTCATTCGCAGCGGGTGCGCCCGGCTGCCGGCCGTCGCGCGGACGTATCGCGATTACACCGATGCCGGCGGCGGCCCCGGCCCGAAGTCGACGGTTTCCGAGCGCGATGCGCGAGTGGCTGGGCAAGTGCTTCATGTAGTGATGAGAGATCTGGATCCTGGCCGGTAGAGGCGCGGTAAAGATGGGCGGCTGGACGGGCGTCTCGCGAGGCTGTCCTGAGCGCAGTCGAAGGGTCCAGCCGGGCGGGGACGCCCGGCTCTCCACTAGCAAGCTCCGATCGACAGCGCTAACAATCAATCTTCCAGGTCCTGCCGGAACACCGGTTGCATGGGGTCGAGGCTACCGTCGATGAGGGCCACGAGCAGCTCGCGGTATGCGTTCTCCGCCTCTGACAGTGACGCGTGCCCGCGTTCACGTTGGAGGGCTCCGCTGGCTGAATAGATCAGCGTGAAATACCGGCCCGAGGAATATTGTAGTTCGAGCAACTTGCTGGGCATTTCAGGATCACCTTCCTGACCCAGCACGTCCATCAGCGCCACAGTCCACGGTCTACCTTTTGGGTCTGTGACGACCTCGTGCTCGAGGTATTGCCACTCGTCCATGCTCCACAATGGCATAGTGATTCCAGCACATCGTCGTTCCAGCAGATCATGATTCCAGCAACTGATCGAGCGCTCTCGCGACCTGCGCGCCGGTGAACGGTTTCGGGACGAGCAAGACTTTTCTGGCGTTCCGGGAACGGAGGCTCGCGTCAGCCTGCTCCGGTGTGTCACTGATGATGACGACGGGCAACGCGATGTGATTCGGGTGATGCCGCACCGAGTCGAAGAGCGATTCGCTCATCTCGAAAGCGCAACAGTCCAGCACCAGGTCGTCGGCGCGTTGCTCCA
>JBEKFN010000236.1:0-6839 GCA_050013295.1 Terriglobales bacterium | reverse complement strand
GCGAAGGTGGACGCGACCGGTCGATGAACTTGTCCTTCGGATCCACCACCGTCTTCCACACTTCCTTCCACGATGGTGGAGCGACGGGCGTCCTCGCCCGTCCCGCTGCGCCCTCTGGACCGGCGGAGACGCCCGTCGCTCCTCCAGCCATGTCTTTGGACGAGACTTCTTGAAAGCCGCTCCCAGCACGCTCTTTCAGCGACACCTCCACCGGCCCGTCAGGCGCCGGAAAGCGTAGCGACTCCGAAAACGTCCGATTCCCGTGCAGCGCCTCTTCCGTCGTCTTCCACTCCCCAAACACCGAATTGAATCCGCGCGAGTACACCAGTTCCCCGCTGTCGCGCTCGCGCACCTCGAACCGGTACTCTCCCAGTTGACTTTCATCGATGGCCTTGTTCAGATTCCCCGGCCACTCCAGAGGTTCCAGCACGACCCGATCCAGGCTGAACCATTCCTCGTGCGAATTTCCGGTGTGGTAATAATCCACCCGCATAGTACGTGGCGCAGGAAGACTTGCGGAGAGACTTGGGGCAAAACTCTGTGTGGAAAAACTGAAGACGCAAAAAAGAAGAGAGGCAACAACCACGCCAAGCGTTCGTTTCATGCCCGGAATTGTACGCTTACGAGCCCGCTTTGATCGCAACCGCCTTGTCGCTTTCAAACGTGATCGCCAGCGGTTTTCCGCCATTCGGGTAGTGCAGAGTTCGCGAACCGTAATCGCCCGAACCGTCGGACACGCCCATCCCAATCGCAAAGCTGGCCTGTAACTCGCTCATCCCCGCGGTCACTTCATGAGCGTCAATCCCCTTCCACACATCCGCCGGCCAGTGCTTGTAAAGATCGTGTGGATCTTCGACAAAGAAAATGTCATCGGAGTAAATCTTAAAATCGCCGCCCTTAACCGATCCAATCGGAGCCGCATAGCTCTTGCCGCCCAGCTCAAAGCAAGCCATCACCTGCTTGATCCCCGGAGCCAGCGGAGAAACATCGGTCACCACATCCTGAATCGCGAGCTTCTGCAAAGGCGGCAGCAATCCCGCTTCGTGCCGGAAATCCGTCCTGTGCCGCTCGCGATCATAGGGATAGTACGTGAGTTGATAACCGATCTTCACCCATACTGCCTGCTCGGTTAACTGCCGCGCCGACTTCAGATCGTAAGCATGCAGCTTCTTCGGCGTAACGTAGTAGTCCGCCTTCAGCGCCGTTTCCGGTTTGGGCTTCGCATCTTGCTTCATCGCCGCGCGTCGCTCGTACACGATGTAAGCCGCCCGCCCGCCCGCAATGACAAGGGCGGCCACCAGAAAGATCTGCAGTTTTTTCAGAAACCCCGAATCAACAGCCATGATCTAAGAACGGCCTAGGTTCGTGTGGTGACGGGCCTCTGGCCCGTCCAAGCCGAGCGCAGCTCGGCAGTTGCCTGCGCTCACGGCAACCTCAAGATTCGCTATAGAATATGGACAAGCGTACTCGCTATCAAAAACCCGTAATCGAACGAACCGAAAAGGAAATCCATGCCCATCGCCCAGGATGACGTTCTGAACGCACTCAAGCAGTGCTACGATCCCGAAATCCCGGTCAACATCGTCGATCTCGGCCTGATCTATGAAATCCGCTTCGACAACGTACCCGAAGGTCAACAGGACGTCACCATCGATATGACCCTCACCGCTCAAGGCTGCCCCGAGCACGTCAACATCAGTGCGCAGGTCAAGTCCCGCGTCGAGCAACTCCCCGGCGTCCGCAACGCCAGCGTCAATGTAGTCTGGAATCCGCCTTGGACTCCCGAACGCCTAAGCCCCGAAGCCTGCAAACAACTGGGAATCGAGTAGGCGAAGCGCTCGTGTGGTGACGGGGCTTTGCCCCGTCTCTAGCGAACAGCTAGTACTCCCCCAACTCCTCAAACGCCAGCGCCGCGCGCTTTTCCGCCAACTCTTCGAGCCTGCTGCCGATCTTCATCGCCAGATCCAGAAACTTCGTTCCCTGCCGCACATACGAAGGCAACTCTTCGCGAATCTTGGCAAACTGATTCGGATACTCCGACGCCAGCACCGCCAGTCCCACCCCTCCCACCAGCACCGCCGCCGGACGTTTCCCCTTCAGCAGCAACAGGGTCGCCGCTCCCACCGATCCCGCAATCACCGCCCGCTTCCAGTTCTCCATCTCATCTCCTGACCGAAACTGCTCTTCCTAGCAGGATTCTAAATCAACGCTTCTATGCTTTATACCGCCGCCGACGTTCAATCGACCGACACCTATGATGCGCTTTCTAGCTCTCCCGTCCTGACCTTCGGAAAAGTAACGCCGGTGGAGGGACGGGCGCCTCGCCCGTCCAGGGTTGCGTAGGGACGGCCCGCCCTCGCGAGCCTGCCCTGAGCGAAGCCGAAGGGTCTAATGCCGAGCGCAGTTCGGCAGTTGCCTGTAATTCTTGATTCGCTATAGTGTTACCTTCGCTGCCTCACCATCGGCGTTTTCGCCTCTGCTCTCCGATGGACTACAATTCATTCAGTGAAAGCCTACCGCATCGAGCGCATCAAGAACGGCATGAAGTTCACCTGCACCCAGTGTGCGCACAGCGTAAGCACGCTCGATTTCGAAGCGAAGGCCGGCAACCTCCGCACCCAAGCTGCAACCGCAATCAACCATCACGCCGCCCAAGCGCACCACGAACCCCTGATCGTTTCCCCCTCCGACGGCCAGCAGCGCAGTTGGCGCTAGAGCCAGTCTCGTAGCTGGTCCGGTAAGTTCTCGGAAAAAGCACGGCTTGCGGAAAAACTCTGGTTCTGACTTTGCTTTGAAGGGGCGCGGCTTCAGCCGCGCCGTAACTGTTGCAAAATCAATGACGGCTTTAGCCGCCGACGCGCTAGACCTTTTCCGCCGCCTGTTCAGCCGCGCTCCAACTGCGAACCGGGAACTAACAACTGACAACTACCCCGTCACCGCCCGATCCGTGATCTCCAGCCCTTGATCGACGATCGCAAACGCCTCCCGCAGTTGCTGCTCGTTGATGCAAAGCGGAGGATTGGTGAAGAAGGTGTTCCACCGGACGAAGGTATAGAGCCCGTTCTCCCTGAAGAACTTGCCAAGCGCAACCATCTCATCGGAAGTGCCGTTGAAAGGAGCCATTGGTTGCCGCGTCGTGTGGTCCCGAATCAGTTCGACAATGCCGAATAGCCCAATCGAGCGCACCGCGCCCACTGACCGGTGTTTCGCCTGCAATTCCGAGCCCAGCGTCTTCATGATCGCGCCCATCTTGCGCGAATTCTCGATCAGATGATCTTCCTCATAAACGCGAATAGTCGCCAGCGCGGTCGCGCATCCCATCGGGTGACTATTGTAAGTAAGTCCGCCATAGAATACCTTGTCGTCGAAGTGCCTAGCGATATGTTGCCGCATACCGACTGCGCCCAGAGGAATATAACTAGAAGTGAGTCCTTTCGCCATGCAAAGTAAGTCAGGGACAACCTTCCAATGATCGACCGCGAACCACTCACCCGTGCGGCCAAAGCCCGACATCACTTCGTCGGCGATCATCAGAATCCCATACTTGTCGCACAATTTCCGCAAGCCTTCCAGATATCCATCCGGCGGCACAAGAACGCCGTTCGTCCCGGTGACCGGCTCCAGGATGAACGCGGCAATCGTGTGCGGGCCTTCGAGTTGAATGGTTTCCTCGATCATGGCCAGCGAAGCTTCAGCCGACTCCCATCCACGCTCGATCCCGTGATAAGGATCGAGCACGTGCACCACGCCCGGAAGTCCAGGCTCAACCGCCCATCGGCGAGGATCCCCCGTAAGGCTGATGGCCCCGGCCGTCGCGCCGTGATACGAACGATAACGCGCGATGATCTTGTGGCGTCCGGTAAAGAAGCGCGCGATCTTGATGGCGTTCTCATTGGCGTCCGCGCCGCCGTTCGTAAAGAAGAACGTGTCAATGTCGCCCGGAGTGATCTCCGCCAGCTTAGCCCCCAGCCGCGCCCGCGGTTCGGTCGCCATGAACGGATTGGCGTAAGCCAGCGCCGATGCCTGCTCGGTTATGGCCCGGATAACGCGCTCATCGCCGTGTCCGATGTTCACCGACATCAACTGGCTGTTGAAGTCAATGAAGCGCTTTCCTTCGGGCGTCCAGAAATAAATGCCCTTGGCCCGCGCCACCGGGATGGGATCGACCTTCGATTGTGCCGACCACTCAAACAGCGTGTGTCTCTTGGTGAGATCGACCATCTCTTCGCCGGTCATAGTAGGAACCGTACTTACAGTAGTCATAAGATGTTCCGGACTTAGGCGGAGACTATCCGCTAACCTACGCTCGGCTTGGGCGCGCCAGAGCGTCCGCCCTCGCACAACCCTCGGCAACGCGGGCCAGCGCAGCTTCGAGCACATCCAGTCCTTCATCCATTTGCGCGTCGGTGATGACCAGCGGCACGAGCAGGCGAATCACGTTGCTGTAAGAACCGGCGGTGATCGTCACCAGTCCATGCTCGTAGCAGTATTGCGACACTTGTTTGGTCTCTTCCTCCGCGGGCTGGCGGGTTGTCTTTGAGCGAACCAGTTCAATCGCCTGCATAGCGCCAAGTCCGCGGACATCGCCGACCAGTTCCCACTGCTCCTGCCACTTCGCCGCGCGCTTGCGAAAACGTTCGCCCAGCACGTTGGCGCGCGCGCAGAGATTTTCTTTTTCGATGATGTCAAGCACCGCCAGCGCCGCCTCGCAGGCCGCCGGATTGCCTGCGAACGTCCCGCCCAGTTGGCCGGCGCCGGGCGCATCCATGATTTCGTCGCGTCCGGTGACCGCGGCCATGGGCAAGCCACCCGTCAGTGATTTGGCCATCGTGACCAGATCCGGCTCCAATCCCAGCCGCTCGCAGGCAAACATCGCGCCGGTGCGCGCGAATCCGGTCTGCACTTCATCGGCGATCAACAGAATGCCGTGTTGGCGACAGATCGCGCCAAGCGTTGGATAGAACTCCGCCGGCGGCGTAACAAATCCGCCTTCCCCCAGAATCGGCTCGACGATCACCGCCGCCACCGATTCGGCCGCCACTATCCGCTTGAACGTGTCTTCGATGTGCCGCGCGCAGTGCACGTCGCACGACGGATACTTCATCGAGTACGAGCAGCGGAAGCAATAAGCATACGGAATACGATAAACCTCGCTCGGAAACGGCTCGAATCCCGCTTTGTAAGGATGCGTCTTACTGGTCGCGGCCATCGCCATATAAGTGCGGCCGTGGAACGCGTCTTCAAAGCTAATGATCGCGGGTCGCTTCGTGTAACAGCGCGCAATCTTGATGGCATTCTCTACGGCTTCCGCACCCGTGTTCACGAGTATGGTTTTCTTCGGTCCCTTGCCCGGCACCAGCGCGTTCAGCTTCTCGCAAACGGCGATGTAGCTTTCGTAAGGCAGGACGTTGAAGCTGGTGTGCAGGAAGCGATCAAGTTGGCGGCGCACGGCCTCGACCACAGCCGGCGCGCGATGTCCGGTGTTGAGGCAGCCGATGCCGCCGGCAAAATCAATCAGCCAGTTGCCATCAACATCTTCAACGACCGCGCCTTCCGCCTTGGCCACGAAGACCGGCGTGGCGTGAAAAGCCGCCTGCACAACAGCAGCATTGCGTCGTTTCATCAGCGCTTGCGACCGGGGTCCGGGAATAGGTGTGCGTAGTTGAATGGTAGACATAAGTCAGTTCTCAGCTGTCAGGTCTCAGTTAGTATCCGCCCGAGCCAAGGTCAGGTTCTACTGGCAACTGACCACTGGCCACTGCTTCTCAGTACCAGCCGATCGGAGCTTCATTCAGGTTGATGTACACCTGCTTAGTTTCCAGATATTCTTCGATGCCCCACGGCCCCAGCTCACGGCCAAAGCCCGACTGCTTGTAACCTCCCCAGGGCGCTTCTACATAAGTCGGCTGCATGTGGTTCACCCACACGATGCCCGCGCGCAGCGATTTTACCGCGCGCATGGCTTTGAAAATATCACGCGTCCAGACGGCAGCGGCCAGCCCGTAGGGCGTGTCGTTCGCGATCTTCAGCGCGTCTTTTTCATCGTCGAACGGAATTACCACCGCGACCGGGCCGAAGATCTCTTCGCGCGCGATGCGGGCGTTGTTATCGACGTTATAGAAGATAGTAGGCTGCACATAGTAACCCTTGGCAAACTTGTCGGCGCGGCCGCCGCCAGAGGCTATTTTGGCTTCTTTCTTCCCGATCTCGAGATACGAGCAAACGCGGTCGTATTGCTCCTTAGACACCAAGGCCCCCATTTTCGTTTCGCGCTCCAGTGGTGGACCAATCCTGATCTTCTTCGCCTTCTCGGCCATAGCTTCAACAAACTTGTTGTAAATCGATTTCTGCACCAGGATGCGGCTGCCGGCCGAGCAGACTTCTCCCTGATTGATGAAGACGCCGAACAGCGCGCCATCGATGGCGGCTTCGAAGTCGGCATCGGCAAAAAAGATGTTAGGCGACTTGCCGCCCAGTTCAAGCGTCACGCGCTTCACGGTATCGGCGGCTTCCTTAACAATGATCTTGCCGACAGCAGCCGAGCCGGTAAACGCGATTTTGTTCACGTCCGGATGCTTGACCAGCGGTGATCCGCAAGTTTCACCAAAACCGGTAATCACATTCACCACGCCCTTCGGCAGACCAACCTCCTCGAACCACTTCGCCAGTTCGAGCGCGGTGAGCGGTGTTTGCTCGGCTGGCTTGAGCACGCATGTGCAACCGGCAGCCAGTGCCGGAGCCAGTTTCCACGCAGCCATCAGCAACGGATAGTTCCAGGGGATGATCTGGCCGGCGACGCCCATCGCTTCTTTCAGCGAAAGGCTCATCGCGTTGTCGGG
>JBEKFN010000235.1:0-6846 GCA_050013295.1 Terriglobales bacterium | reverse complement strand
TTCATTCCCACCAGCACGTGGTGATTCTTGATGGCCTCTTTGACCTTGGGAGGGACAGTTTCCAGATAGGCGTCGAGGGCCGACTTGGCATCGAAATCAAACACTGGACGCAGCAACTGTTTCAGCTCTGGCCCGGTCAGTTCCGGAACATACTTGTCGAAGTAGAGATCGACGAACGAGCCGTGGGCGTTGGCGCGGGAATCCGAGGGCGCAACCGGCCCACCTCCGTTCGCACCTGCAACCTCGATGCGCTGGTACCACTTCTGCCTTTTGATGGGACCGCCGTTGATCTCAAAACGGATGTGGTCTTCCTTGATGACGACGTCGCTGATGCGGGCCCGGTCGCCGGGCTTCGCGGCTGGTCCCCAGAGCGCCATCAAACTTTGCAGTTCCGGGCCACTGGGGGTCACAGTTCCGTTCTTGAGGGCTAATCCAGTCTTCCCCATTGGGAAATTTGTACGTACATAGACCAGTTCCGCATTGAAGGCGTGGATAATTTCCTGGCGGGTTTCCTTGGAAATCCTTGGCGGCGGAGTGTTCTCGGCGAGCATTAGCGCGGAGAAGACTAGAAGGATCGCCAACAGACGATAACAAACGAAGTCAACTTGGAAGCACCGCATGGAGCACCCCGTGCCCACTGGCTTAATTATAAACCGCAAAACCAAGCTCTCAGCTCTCAGTTTTCCCTGGGAAGCGCTGGGTCAGATGCTGCGAACTGGGGACTGAGAACTCCGCTTGGTCACCGGCTGCGTGAGTACTTCCGTAACGGTGAGTTGTACTTTAAGCACCTGAGGTCAGCACTCGAAAGCAACTTAGAATGGATGAAGCTAGGACCAGCCCATCCCCGGGCTTGGGCCGACAGGATTGCCTTTTGCCATTGAAACTTCACATTCCCGCGCGCATTAAGCTGCTTTACGTCATCCTGGGCGTGCTGCTGGCCATCAGTGTCCTCCCGATGTACTTCTACTCGGCGCAGATCGAGACCATGAATCGGGAACGCCTGAAAACCAACGAAATGCTGCTGCAAAACACGGTCACACGTTCGCTGGCCGACGACATTTCCCAGCACCAGGAAGCGCTGCGCATGATGCTGGCCAATTTGTCGTCGTCGATTCAGGTGATGATGCTGGCCAATCCGAGCGGGAGCGACCTTAGCGCGCAGAAATTTCTGACGCCAGAACTGCGGGCCATGGTGGAGAATTTTGTTTCTTCGTCGAATGACATTGCCTATGCCACGCTGCTGAATGCCGATGCCAGGGGAGTTTCCGCCGGGCGTATGGAGCCCGACGCTTTTCTGCAACGGGAACTGGAGCGAGCCTATCAAGCCGCCCGCGAAGGCCGCGTCTACAGCGGGCAGCCGTTGATGGTGGGCAGCGGGAAATCGGCGCGCACCGTCATGTTGGTCAGCTCGCCGATCATGTACGACGGACGCTTCCTAGGGATGATCGGTTCGGTGGTAGACATGGATTATCTGATCCGGCGCCTGCAGCAAGTCAGTCTGAGCGGATTAATGCCGTACGTCGTGGACAGACAGGGAAGGCTGGTGGCGGCCGCGACTGGCCAATATGCTACCGGGCAGGACATGAGCCACTTCGAGATCGTCCGCAGTTTTGTGGGCGAAGGCGCGAAAGCCCAGTTGGCGGCGACCCGCGAGTTCACGATTCGCGATGGCAAAGACACGACCGAGATGCTGGGAACGTACAGTCCGGTGACCTCGCTGGAATGGGCGGTGGTGGTGCAGAAGCCGCGCGAGGACGCGTATCGCGGAATCTACGAAATGCAGCGCACGGGACGCTTGCTGGCGTGGCTGGCGGTGTTTGTGAGTGTGGGCCTGAGTATTTTCTCAGCACGGCGGATTACCAGCCCATTGCAGGTGTTGGCGCAGTCCAGCCAAGCCATTGCGCGCGGTGATTTTTCCCAGCGCGTGCACCTGAAAACCCGCACCGAGATCGGCGAACTGGCGACAACGTTCAACACCATGCAGGAAGAACTGGAACAGTACGTCGAGAAACTGAAGCGGGCCGCCGAAGAAAACAAGACGCTGTTCATGAGGTCGATCCAGATGCTGGCCGGGGCGGTCGACGAAAAAGATCCTTATACGAAGGGCCATTCCGACCGCGTTACGAAATACTCGGAGATGATCGCGAGAGAGATGGGGATGGATCCGGGATTTCTGGAGATCCTGCGAGTCTCGGCGCAGTTGCACGATGTCGGTAAAATCGGCATTGAAGACCGCATCCTGAAAAAACCCGGCGCTCTGACTCCGGAAGAATTCGAGATCATGAAGACGCACACCACCAAGGGCGCGAACATCCTGCGTCCGGTGCCGCAGTTGGTGGAGATGCTGCCCGGCATCGAACTGCATCATGAGGCTCTCGACGGGCGCGGATATCCTTACGGTCTAAAAGGCGACGACATTCCTCCGCTGGCTCGAGTGATTGCGGTCGCAGACACCTTTGACGCCCTGACCACGAACCGTCCATACCAGAAGGCACACGATTCTGAGGAGGCCCTGCGCATCATTCAGAACGCCTCGGGAAAACGCCTTGACCCCAAGGCCGTGAACGCGCTGCTGGCGGTGTATAAGCGCGGAGAAATTCGCATTCAGAAACCACCGACGCACACGATCACGCTGGAATCGGCCGCCCTGGTTGCGGCGCCCTGCGAACTTGGCGATCCCCTAACGGTCGAAACCACGCGAACCTGAGGTCATTTGTAATTGGCAATTTGTAATTGGTAATTTCAAACCCAAGGCCGATCTCGAGTTTCAAATTACCTATTACAAATTACAAATTACCAATTTCTCCGCCGCCGATTCTCCTATAATCGTTACCTCATGATTCAAACTCTTTTTGGCAGTCTGGACGAAGAGAAGAAACCAAGTTTTATTGAGCGCATGAAGGAGGCCGTCTCGCGCACGCGCGAGAACCTGGCCGAGCGCATCGAGGATGTCGTCTCCATCGGCAAGGAGATTGACCGCTCTACGCTGGACGATCTTGAAGCCACTCTGATTGGCGCCGACCTGGGCACCACCACCACCCATGAGGTTCTGCAGAAGCTGCGCGACAAAGCCGATCGCAAGCAGATCAAAGATGTGAATGAACTCAAACGTCTGCTGAAAGAAGAATTGCTGGCGATTTTGACCTCGACCGGGGCACGGCCCGTAACCAAGGTGGACGGCACGCCGGAAGTGATCATCGTGGTGGGCGTGAATGGCACCGGCAAGACCACCACCATCGGAAAATTAGCGCAGGTCTTTCGGGCGCAAGGAAAGACGGTGCTGCTGTGCGCGGCGGATACGTTCCGCGCAGCGGCGATCGAGCAACTCGAAATTTGGGGACAACGCACGGGAACGGAAGTGATCAAGACGAAAGCGGGGGGCGATCCATCCGCGGTGTTGTTCGATGCACTGCAGTCGGCAACCGCGCGCAAGACCGATTACGTAATTGTCGATACTGCCGGGCGGTTGCACACCAAGCAAAACCTTATGCTCGAACTGGAAAAGATGAGGCGTACGGCGCAACGCATCGTGTCGGGCGCTCCGCACGAGACTTTGCTGGTGATGGATGCCACCACCGGTCAAAATGGATTGCAACAGGCGCGGCAGTTCACGCAATCGTCAGGAGTCACGGGAATCGTATTGACCAAACTCGATGGCACAGCCAAAGGCGGCGTCGTGGTGGCAATTTCGCGGGAGTTAGGGCTGCCGGTGCGATATGTGGGAGTGGGCGAAAAAGCAGGGGATCTCCTGCCGTTTGACGCGAAGGATTTTGTGGAGTCGCTGTTTGCGTAAAGTCCGAATTTTAGCTTCTAGCTCTTGGCTTTTAGCTAAAAGCTAACAGCTAAAAGCTAGCGGCATCTGATGACAACCGACGAACAACACATGCGGAGTGCGCTCGAGTTAGCGCGGGCGGGCGTTGGGCTTGTCTCGCCCAACCCGGCGGTGGGCGCGGTTGTGGTGGACGCGTCGGGCCGCGAAGTCGGCGCTGGCACGCACACCTATGACGGCGTGAAGCACGCTGAGGTTCTGGCACTGGAGCAAGCAGGCGATGCGGCCCGCGGCGGAACTCTCTACCTTAATCTGGAGCCTTGCTCGCATCAGGGTCGGACCGGGCCGTGTGCTGATGCCGTGATCGCAGCTGGAATCGGCCGCGTGATCTGCTCCATGGAAGATCCGAATCCACGCGTGGCGGGTCAGGGATTTGCGAAGCTCCGCGCGTCAGACATCAGCGTACAGATCGGCTTATTCGAGGCGGAAGCAAGGAAGCTGAATGAAAGCTTTGCCAAGTACATCAGGTTGGGCAAGCCGCTGGTCACGCTGAAATCGGCGATGACTCTCGATGGGAAAATCGCTGACGCCACCAAACCCGGCGCGGAACACAGTTCAGAAGCTCGCTCGGCCACGCCTGTGACCGAGGGCGCGCGCAGCGGATACCACTGGATCACGGGCGAAGTGGCGCGCGCGCATGTGCAGCAACTCCGTCATCAGAACGACGCGATCCTGGTCGGAGTGGGGACGGTGATGGCGGACGATCCGCTGCTGACCGACCGGAGTGGCCTACCGCGGCGGCGTAAGCTGCTGCGCGTGATCCTGGATTCCTACTTGCGCATTCCACCGGCGTCGCGAGTGATCCAGACGGCGGAGAGCGATGTTCTGGTGCTGTGTTCCACGGCGGAGGACGAGGCCAGGCGGGCGCTCGAAGCGAAGGGGATTCGCGTAATGCAAATATCCGGGGCCAATGCGGAGGGACGGCCCGACTTCCACGCGATTGTCCAGACCCTGGGAGAAATGGAGATCACCAACGTACTTCTCGAAGGTGGAGCGCTGGTGAACGGGGCGGCCCTGGCGTCGGGCGAGGTGGACAAGGTGTTCCTCTACTACGCGCCGAAGATTTTTGGCGGGGCCGCGGTGCCCTTCATTGCCGGTGAAGACTTGCGCGGAAGACCACAGTGCGTGCAGCGTTTCGAGTTGCATCGCTTCGGCGAAGATTTCGCGCTGGAAGGTTATCTCCGCGACCCGTACGCGTGACATTATTGTGTCATCTTGAGCGCAGCGAAAGACCTATGCATTTGTTTGTAGCGCCGGAATCCATAGGTCCTTCGCTTCGCTCAGGATGACAAGTTGAATTGCTGACAATTTGGATTTAGGAGGTATAGCTCTTATGTTTACCGGAATTGTCGAGGAAGTGGGCAAGGTCGTAAAGATCGTGCAGCGCGGTGAGAACCGCCGGATCACTATCGAGGCTGCAAGTACTCCGAAACAATTGGGAACCGGCCACAGCATCTCAGTAAGCGGCGTTTGCCTGACGGCGCTTGATATCAAAGCAAAATCATTCTGCGCGGACCTGGCGCCGGAAACGTGGGTGCGAACTTCATTCTCACGGATGCACGAGGGCGCACTGGTGAACCTGGAGTTGCCGATGAAGGCCGACGGGCGCTTCGATGGCCACATCGTCCAGGGGCACGTGGATGGCGTGGGCAAGCTGATCGAGTTCGAGCGCATCGCCGGTTCCGAGAACTGGTGGCTGCACATTGAAATCCCGCCGGAGATCGAGAAGTACACGGTGTACAAGGGGTCGATCTCGATCGAGGGCATCAGCCTTACGGTTGCCAAGCTCGAAGGAAACCGCTGCACGATCGCGATCATTCCGCATACCGTCGAACTGACCAATCTTGGCTCGCTGAAATCGGGAGACCCTGTGAACCTGGAAGCCGATGTGATCGCGAAGTACATCGAGAAGATGATGAAAGGCGAGTCGGCGAAGAGCTCGATCACCGTGGAGGAGTTGGTGAGGCAGGGGTTTTAAAGGCAGTTTTCAGTTCTCCGGTCTCAGTGAGTGCTGTCGGGTTTTACTGAGAACTGAGAACGGAGAACTGAGAACGGCCTTTACGCTTCCAGCTTCAACTCGTCCAGTTCCAGGAACTCCCGAATGATGGGCTCGGTGGATTTCTCCATGTCCTTGTAGGGGCCAAAGAAAATTGCGCGGCCTTCGTAAAGGAAAACGACGCGGTCGGCTAGCTTTTTGGCGAGGCGCATGTCGTGCGTGACCACGACTGACGTCAGGTGCAATTGCAGTTTCAGCCGGGCGATGAGGTCGCCGAGCAGATTCCCCATCAGCGGATCGACCATGGTGGTGGGCTCGTCGTAGAGCACGCACTCGGGTTGGGCGGCGAGCGCTCGCGCGATGGCGACGGAACGTTTCATACCGGTAGAAAGGTCGGATGGCAACAACTCGCGCATCTCCTTGACTCCAACCATTTCGAGGAGGCCATCGACGACCTGGTAAATCTGGTCTTCTGAAAGCTCTCGTTTTTCGCGCAGCGGGAAGGCGACATTTTCGCCGACCGTTAAGGAATCGAAGAGCGCGCCGTTCTGGAATACCATGGTGACTTTCTTGTGGATTCCCTCGAGTTGTTCCTGGTTGTAGCCGGTGATGTCCTGGCCAGCGACAATGACGCGACCCGAATCCGGCTTCAGGAAGCCCATGATGTTGTGGAGCGCCACCGATTTTCCAACGCCGCTGCGCCCGAGAATGCAGACCATCTCTCCCGGCAACACGTCGAAGCTGACGTCCTGGAGAACGACCCGATCTCCAAATGCCTTGGAGACGTCCTTAAACTCGATGTAGGGAGATAGCGCCTCGGCAGCACCCATGGCTATCAGCATGGCATGAGAAGCCCGCGCGGCTCAAGCGCTACGTATCGGGCAGCCGTCAGCTTTCAGCCGTCAGCCATCAGTGTCTCGAAGCTTTGCTGGTGGGATCGCCCGGCTTTGCCGACGCCAATGTGATCGACGCGATTGGGTGGTTTTGAGCGTTATCGGGACGTTACGCCAATGAGCGCTGC
>JBEKFN010000234.1:0-6851 GCA_050013295.1 Terriglobales bacterium | reverse complement strand
CGCGCTACATGGAATTGCCGGGAGAGGACTACCATGGTTTTCGCGCCCTGGCGGAGCGCAGTGTGTTGGCGGACGAACTGAAGGACGCGGGCATGGCAGCGCGAGTGCCGAGACTCGCGCCGCGCTGGCTGCGCGAAGTGGAAGCGCAACGTGGCTGGCGCGACTTTAAACGGCCGGACTTCCTGCGTTTGAAAGCGGAGTTCGGAGTGGACTGGGTGGTTCTTCAGGCGCCGGGGGTGGAAGGGTTGCCGTGTCCCTACCGGAACTCGCAGGTGATGGTTTGCCGGGTGGAGTAACGGTGGGCAGAATTCGCGAAATTCTAAGGAAGGGAATGAGCGAAGCGCAGGAAGCGGAAAAAAGCGGCGTGCGCGCGTATGGGTCGATGAGAATAGGGCCGATGGTGGCGGCGGCGCTGGCGGTGCGGCTGGCGGTCATTCCGTTTCTCTATCACGATTGGCTCGATCCGTTCGTGCTGGAGCACTGGGCGTTCGGGCGGGTAGCACGTTCGCTGGTCGCGGGGCACGGGTTCGGAAATGTGTTTGCGGACACGGGGCCGACCGCGGTGCTGTCGCCGGTGTATGCGTATTTGCTGGCCGGAGTGTTCCGGCTGTTGGGGACCTACACGCCGGCGTCCATTGTGGCGGCGCTGGCGATAAACAGCGTGTTTTCGGCGCTCACCTGTATTCCTGTATTTTTTTTGGCGCGGCGCTGCTTTGACGGGCGTGTGGCGAAGTGGGCCGGGTGGGGTTGGGCGTTTTCGCCGTACGGGATTTACTACGGCGCGGACTGGGCCTGGTCTACCTGTCTCGTCACCCTGCTGCTCTGTTGCCTTTTCCTGATTGCTTTGCAGCTTGAGAATTCCGGCCGGCTTCTTCCCTGGATTGGCTTCGGTCTGCTCTCTGGCTTGGCCGCGCTGACCGAGCCCGTTGTCCTTTCCGTATTGCCGTTACTGGGAGCCTGGACCTGCTACCAGCGGTATCGGCAGCATCGCCCCTGGAAGATGCCCGGCTTCGCTGCGACTCTGGCTTTGCTTTCGGTCCTCTCGCCCTGGATCGTCCGCAACTACGAGATTTTCCATAAGGTCATTCCCGTCCGGAGCGGTTTCGGGCTGGAGTTGTATATCGGCAACAACGGTTATTCCACGCGCTGGGTGAACAGTGCCCTGCACCTGAATCACAACGACGCCGAACTGGCGGAATACGAGAAAGTCGGGGAGGTCTCCTACATGGAGCACAAGCGCCAGCAGGCGATGGACTACATCCGCGCCCACCCCGGCTGGTACGCCTGGATGGCGCTGCGCCGGGCGCTCTATCTATGGACTGGTTACTGGAGCTTCTCGCCCGTCTACCTCGCACAGGAACCCCTGGACCCGCCCAATATTTTTGTGGCTACGACGATGACGGTGCTGGCGCTGGCCGGGCTGCGCCGGCTTTATCGGGCGAACGCAAGCCTCGGGGCGCGATTTGCCATCGTGTTTGTTTTCTTTCCGCTGGTTTATTATTTTTCGCACCCGGAGACGTATTACTTCAGGCCGGTAGATCCGCTGATTGTGGTGCTGGCGGCGTATTTCCTGACCGAGCGATTCGGGCGCCAACTCAAGCGCCGCCCTGGGGAAGGCGTTTTAGCGTCTTCAGGCGTTTCGGCATCTTAAAGAATACTGGACATTGAACATTCTGACCGTTCCCGCCATCCGCGCCGCCCAACTGGATCCCGTCGAGAGCCTGCGCTACGAATAAATCACGTGGGGACGGACGCATTCGTCCGTCCCGGCGAGCGCAAGCTCCCGAGCGGCTAAGGAGCTGCGCTCCGCTTGGGCGGGCGAGGGCGCCCGCCCCACGCAAGCCCCGGTGAAAGATTGTCAAGTGGCATAAAATTAGAAGGAAGCGATGGCAACGCTTCGCGAGCCGGTGACTGTCTGCCGGTCATGGTCTGCCGGTGATGGTATTGAACACAACCAGCAAACGGAGCCGCGCCGTGGTCCTGCTCAGTGGCGGCATGGATTCCTGTGTGTGTGCGGCGCTGGCGGCCCGCGACCACCAGGCCGCCGCCGTCCATATCAGCTACGGGCAGCGCACCGAACAGCGCGAACGGCGTTCCTTCGAATGCATTTGCGACCGGCTCGAAATTCGTGACCGGCTGCTCGTGCGCAATGCAGCTCTTGGCGCTATCGGCGGATCCGCCCTCACCGATCCGAGCATTGCCGTTCCCGAGGCGCACGCCCTCGGCGCCGGCGTGCCCGTCACGTATGTCCCGTTCCGCAACGCGCATTTTCTCGCCGTCGCCGTCAGTTGGGCGGAAGTGCTGGGAGCCGAAAAAGTCTACATCGGAGCGGTTGAGCCGGACAGTTCCGGCTATCCCGATTGCCGGCCGGAATACTATCGGGCGTTCAATGAAGTCGTGAAGGCGGGCACAAAAGAGGGAACAATCCGGGTGGTGACACCGCTGATTGCCATGCATAAACACGAGATTGTGACGCTTGGCCTTGAACTCGGTGCCCCCTTCGATTTAACGTGGTCATGCTATCAGCGCGAAGATCGCGCCTGCGGAGTCTGCGACAGCTGTGTGCTCCGCCGGCGCGCGTTTCGCGAGGCGGGCGCGGAAGATCCCATTCCGTACGCGGAACCCGCCGCCCGATTGAGTTAGAACCGCTTTCATCAAAGGTCTTAAATATGGTCTTAAATTCCGATGCAATGCCTGGAGGCCAAGTCATGAACAAATATTTCATCCTACCCCTGCTGCTCGTTCTCGCCGTGGGGTTGTCCGCTCCGTTCGCGTTCGCGCAAAACACGGGCGCCGTGAAGGGAATCTGCAAAGACCTCGAAGGGAAACCGATCGCCCAAGCCGAAGTGGAGTGGACTGGGACCGAAACCGGCCACAAGTACAACCTGAAAACCAACAACAAGGGCGAGTACTTCTCGCTCGGCATCGCCCCCGGCAAGTACAACGTCAAGCTCAGCAAGGACGGCAAGGAACTCTGGCATTTCAATGGCCTCACGGTGGGGATGGACGAATTGACACTGGACTTCGACCTGAAGACAGAAATGGCGAATGCAGCTCAAGGCCAGGGAATGACCCCTGAACAAGCCGCGAAGATGAAGGAGGCCACCGCCAAAGCCGAGAACGAAAGGAAAACCGTCGGCACGCTCAACGAAAAACTCAATGCCGCCAAGACGGCTTCCGATGCCGGTGACTTCGAGACCGCAATCGCTACCTTGACTGAAGCCAACCAGATCGACAGCACCCGCGATCTGATCTGGTTCAAACTCGCCGACGCCTACCGCATGTCGGCGCCCAAGCAGACCGATCCCGCAGAAAAACAGAAGCGCTACGAGATGGCCGCAGCCGATTACCAGAAGGCAATTGAAATGCGCAGCACCTCGGAAGCGGCAAAAAAAGATCCCGACAATAATAAGAACATGGCCGCCTACTATAACAACCTTGCGGATGTTTATGCGAAGTCCAACAAGGTCGATGATGCCGTGGCCAGCTATAACAAGGCGGCCGAACTGGATCCGGCGCACGCCGTCACCTACCTGTTCAACGAGGGTGCTACTCTCACCAATATGGGCAGGGTGGATGATGCCATTGTGGCATTCGACAAAGTGATTGCCGCCGATCCGACCAAAGCCGATGCCTACTACTGGAAGGGCGTGAACTTGATCGGCAAAGCTACGCTCAAGGGCGATAAGATGGTCGCGCCCGAAGGTACAGCCGAGGCCTTCAAGAAATATCTTGAGCTCGCACCTGACGGTAAGCTCGCTCAGCCAGCCAAGGACATGCTGGCGAGCATCGGCGCGACCATAGAAACTGGCTACGGAACCAAGAAAAAACCGGCGAAATAGCGTAAACCCAGTTGCCAGTTCTCAGTTGCCAGTTCTCAGTTCTCAGAAAAACCCGGCGTTTGCTGTTGCCGACTATCGAGATTTAGTTTCAATTGGCGCGGTCTTACTGGGAACTGGCAACTGTCTTCAGTTACCGAGGTCTATGACCTACTTGTCCTTCGCTCTTCCGCACATCCGCGCTACATTCATTACATAGGTTCCCCCGGCGACGTTTCTCCCCTTGTGGTGTCAATGCTTCAATGCTGACGACTGGAGTGTATGAAATGGCTGCCCCGGGAAATTCCCCGATTGCGGTTGCGTTCGAGGGCATTAGCGGAACCGGCTCGATCCCGACGCCGGTTCTGCTGGCCGGCATGTTGCGCGCGTCGGAGAAGGTTAGCGATCTGATTTTTTCGCCGGGGCGTCCGCCCCAGGTCGAGATTCACGGGCAACTAACGGCGGTCGAAATCCCCGGCAGCGGCACCCTTTCACCGGATGACACGCGCCGCATCGCGGCCGATCTGATCGGCAACAATAAGCAGGCCATCAATACGCTTCGCGAGCAGGGTTCCTGCGACGTTTCCTACGGATTGCCGGGCATGGCGCGGTTCCGCGTCAACGTCTTTATCCAGCGCGGAAGTTGCGCGATTGTGATGCGCGTCATCCCCACCGTCATTCCGACTTTCAGTTCGCTTCGTCTACCGGCGCAATTGGAAGAGGCGGCGAAAGTCCGCAACGGAATCATCCTGGTGACGGGAGGAACCGGATCGGGCAAGTCTTCGACGCTGGCCGCTTTGATTGACCGCATCAACGACCAATATTGCTATCACGTTCTGACGGTCGAGGATCCGATTGAATTTCTGCACAAGCACAAGAAATCGACGGTGCACCAGCGCGAGTTGCACAGCGACGCGCCGACTTTCACGACCGCGCTGCGGGCGGCGCTGCGCCAGGCGCCGCGCGTGATCATGGTGGGCGAAATCCGCGACCGGGAGACGCTCGAGATTCTTCTCGAAGCCGCCGAAAACGGCCACCTCGTTCTTTCCAGCATGAACACCGTCGATACCTCAAAGACGGTGGAGCGCATCATCGGCACGTTCCCCACCGCCGAGCAGCAATCGGTGCGCGAACGTCTCGCCAAAACTTTCCGCTACATCGCTGCGCAGAGGCTGATCCCGCGCACCGATGGCGGCGATCGCATCGCCGTCGTCGAAATTTTGAAGTCCAACTCGCGCACTCGCGATTGCGTCGAACAAGGCGAGCGGCCGGGTCGCACCCTGCTGGACGCCATCAAAGCCAGCGAAAACGAAGGCATGCAGCACTTCGATAGCGAGATCGCGAAACTTGTCCGCTCGGGCCTGGTGGATCTGGAAACCGGCCTGTGCTTCGCCAGCAATGCGACGGTGCTGGGGCAGGAACTGGCGCGGTAGGGCAGCTGCCAGTACCCAGTTGCCAGTTCTCCGAACGGCATCCTTGCTCTCGCCCTTTCTGCTTGGCAGAATCCTGCGGCGTATGATTCTTTGCATGTCTTCTTCTTCCCACCCCTTTTCTTCTTCCGTAGATCCTGCGGCTCGGGTGGTCAGCTTTGAAGAGGCCCGACGTCTGGTTGAGCAGCATGCTGCCGGCGTGTGTCCGGGAGAGGTGGAGACAGTGGATCTGCTGGCGGGGTTGGGGCGGGTGCTGGCGGAAGGGGTTGTGGCGGACCGCGACTTTCCTCCTTTTGATCGGGCGACTCGCGATGGATATGCGGTGCGGGCGGCGGACTTGGCCAAGGTTCCGGCGCGCCTTGAACTGGTCGGCGAGGTGAAGGCGGGTGACTGGCCGGAGCCGGGAGCGTGCGCAGTGGGGCGCGGGCAGGCGGTGGGGATCATGACGGGGGCTCCGCTGCCGGCGGGGGCGGATGCGGTGGTGATGGTGGAGCACACGTCGTTGGGAGACGCGCCGGCGGGGAAGTCGATGGCTGAACTGGTAGAGGTGCAGCGCAGCGTGCGCCAGGGCGAGAACTTTGTTCCACGCGGAGCGGAAGCTCGCGCCGGACAACTCTTGCTCGATCGAGGGCGGCGGCTGGACCACGCCGGCATCGCGATTGCGGCGTCGGCCGGCAAGAGCCGCGTGCAGCTCTTCCGGAAGCCGCGCGTGGCGGTGCTTTCGACCGGCGACGAAGTAGTGGAAATTGACGCGACGCCGGGGCCGGCGCAGATACGGAATTCGAACTCCTATTCGCTGGCGGCGCAGGTGCAGGAGGTGGGCGGGGAGGCGGTGCGGCTGGCGATCGCTCCGGATGAGCGGAAGCGGCTTCGAGCCTTGATTGAACAAGCTTTGATCGAAGAAGGGCTGGCGTGCGATCTACTGTTGCTGACAGGCGGCGTCTCCATGGGAAAGTACGACTTGGTGGAGCAGGTTCTCGGGGAGTTGAAGGCAGAGTTTTATTTTACGGGAGCGGAGATTCAGCCAGGGCGGCCCGTGGTGTTTGGATCGTGTGGCGCGGACACTCCTGTCCGCGTGCCCGCAGCAATCTGGCCGTCAGCGCGGACAGGAGTGCCCGCGCCACACAAGAAATATTTTTTTGGGCTGCCGGGAAATCCTGTGTCGACCATGGTGACTTTCGAATTATTTGCGCGGCCGATGATCGAAGCGCTGGCGGGGATGACGCCGCAGCGCTTGATCTTTCTTCGGGCGCGGCTGAAATCCGAAATACGAACGAAGACAGGGTTGAAGAAATTTCTTCCGGCGGTGCTTTCGGGAGAGTTTGAGAATGCGGAGGTGGAGTTAGCGCGGTGGCAGGGGTCGGGCGACATCGCGACGCTGGCTCGGGCGAACTGCTATGTGGTGATTCCCCCAGACCGCGAGCGGATTGAGGCGGGAGAATGGGTGCCGTTGCTGATGAGATGCGGTTGATGTTGCTAGGGCTGGGCAGATTCTGACTCGTCGGCGAGGCCAAGCTGCGCTCGGCTTGGAGTGGGCAAAGCCCCGTCCACCGCACGAGCCTACGCGAGTACGATAGCCTGTGGGCAGGCCCATGTGGTGGCG
>JBEKFN010000233.1:0-6873 GCA_050013295.1 Terriglobales bacterium | reverse complement strand
GCCTGCTCATGTTCCCGCCAGGAGAAGTGATGCGTAATGACGGGCGCGATATTGAGGCCGCTCTGCAGCATTACGGTCATCTTGTACCAGGTTTCGTACATCTCGCGGCCATAGATGCCTTTGACGGTCAGCATGTTGAAGATGATGTGATGCCAGTCGATCGACATCTCTCCCGCAGGTATGCCCAGCAGAGCGATTTTGCCCCCATGGCTCATGTTCGCGAGCATGTCTCGGAAGGCGGATGCGTTGCCTGACATTTCGAGACCTACGTCGAATCCCTCGCGCATCCCGAGCTTCTGTTGGACTTCCTGAAGGCTTGTTTTTCGCGGGTCGATGGCCATGGTGACGCCAACCTTCGCGGCCAACTCCAGCCGATACGGATTCACGTCGGTAATTACCACGTAGCGCGCTCCCGCGTGTTTGGCCACCGCAGCTCCCATGATTCCTATGGGCCCCGCGCCAGTAACTAGCACGTCTTCCCCCAGCACGGGAAAAGTAAGAGCGGTATGAACGGCGTTGCCGAACGGATCGAATATGGCGGCGATGTCAAGATCGATTCCGTCGCTGTGCTTCCAGATGTTCGACATCGGGAGCACGATGTATTCCGCAAACGCTCCGGAGCGGTTTACGCCGACGCCCTGGGTGTGAGCACAAAGGTGGCGCCGTCCGGCTAGGCAGTTGCGGCAGCGGCCGCACACCACATGACCCTCGCCGCTGACCAGTTCTCCGACCCGGAAGTCGGCTACATTCGAGCCCACCGCGACGATCTCGCCTACAAATTCGTGGCCGATGACCATCGGGACCCGAATGGTGGATTGGGCCCAGTCATCCCATTCGTAGATATGAAGGTCGGTGCCGCAAATTCCGGTCCGAAGAACGCGGACTTTGACGTCATTGATGCCAAACTCCGGTTCGGGAACCTCTTCGAGCCAAAGGCCACAACTCGGCTTACTTTTTACCAGCGCTTTCATTTTGACTTTCCGTTGGTTCGGCTGACCCGGCGTGAATTGTAACAGCTCAGGGCTACTACTGGCTGTCGCGGAAATATGCGGCGATGATTTCTCTAGATGGATTAGCGGCGCAACGCAGTGTGCAAGCGAACCGAGTATATAATCAGTGCTGTTTTCGAAGCCGGAAAGGAAATTCCGGCTCCAACACTTCCGATTCGATGGGAATGTAGATTGACATGAGGCCAGTCATGAAATGGTTGGCCCAATTCCTCGTCATCTTTGCAGCCGTCCTTCATAGCAGTTCATAGCTCGGAACGAGCCCGGAAAGGAGCCTCGCTTATGCTGGAGATTCAGACGAAGCACGTGGACCCTGACATTGTTGTCCTGGAAATCGCGGGAAGAATCACGCTCGGCAGGGAATGCAAGCAACTGGAATGGGCCGTCGAAAGCCTCGTGAGTGAGGGACGGAAAAAGGTTATTTTCGACCTGGCCGGCGTAAACTTCGTGGACAGCACTGGGATTGGGATCATCGTGATGTCTGCCGGCAAAATGAAGAAGGCGGCAGGCGAGCTGCGATTAGCGGGCGCCACCGCGCATGTGGAAGAAGTATTGAAGATGACAAGCGTAGATCAGATTGTCGGACTACATCCCACGGCCGGGGCAGCGGCAACAGGCTTCTGAAGTACATACGGACTCCGCAACGCACCCGTGCCGGCTTACCCGCAGGACGGACTTCGCCCGAGTCACGGGCAAACCGACAACTGACACAGCTACGATTTCTTATCGGCGCCGGTCAAAGCTGCCCAAAATCCTCATCATCGGCGAATGAGCAAAAGTGAACATTCTTCGTGATTGCGATTCTGCCAGAATGTTACTGGGTTTCCGAAGATCAACACAGCGCAACGCTGGGGTAGCGCTAGGGAGAAAACACATGGCGCACAACCACGGTAGTGAATATCAGATCAGAATCATTTGCGGGGACGGAACCGAGGAACTGAGCGGGTGGCTGAACGGCGAGGAGCAGGTTGCCCAGGCAATCGCTGCGCGCCACCGGCCAAAAGCCAAAGCTTGCTGGCTTCTGGAACGAAACGTTCTCTGTTCCTCCTGCCAGGATAGGGGACAGAAAGTCATGGAATATCCCCTTGCGGACATCCCGTCTCCACGATACAGCCCACACGACTCCCGTTATCTGGTACAAGTAGGGTCGAAGAGCCGGTACGAGCTTGAGGCAGTCATTTCTATTAGACATCAAGCTGCTTGAGGTGTTCATCACGTCGCAGTATCCTGCGCGAGCGGCCATCCGTTTCGCAAACATGATGGATTGCTCTCCGGTGTTATCCTGAAACACGGATCATGTCGCAGGCGCTGTAACCTCCCATGTCCAATCCAATGCCGTCCAATCCCGTGACGTCCAATCCCGATAGGTCGGATCCAAACGCGTCAAACGCGGGCACTCCGGAATCCACGCCAGCCAGTGGACCGGCCGAATCAGTCCCGGCTGAATCATTCAAGGACATTTTTTCCGAGTACGAGCACAGTCATTCCCGTAAGCGCGAACCCGGCGCTCAGGGCCGCGAAGGAACGGTGATCGCCGTGACCGCCGACTCCGTCGTTCTCGACATCGGATTCAAGACGGAAGGCGTTCTCCCGCTCTCGGCGTTCCCGGCGGACAAGCCGGCGAAGCCCGGAGACAAAGTGCAGGTCACCATCAAGGGCCGCGATCCGGAAGGCTACTACGAACTGACCCGCGGCAAGGTCGAGCGTCCCACCGACTGGGCCTCACTGGAAAAAGCTTTCGCCGAGAAGTCGACCATCATCGGCACCGTAACCGGCGTGGTCAAGGGCGGCTTGAGCGTGGATGTCGGAGTGCGGGCCTTCATGCCCGCGTCGCGCAGCGGAACCCACGACGCCTCGGAACTCGAGAAGCTGGTCGAGCAGGAAATCCGCTGCCGCATCATCAAGCTCGACGTCGAAGAGGAAGACGTGGTGGTCGATCGCCGCGCCATTGCGGAAGACGAAGAACGCGCCGGCAAGGAGCGCCGCTTCTCGGAACTCAAAGAAGGCGACACCGTGCAAGGCGAGGTCCGCAGCCTGACCGATTACGGCGCGTTCGTCGATATTGGTGGCGCCGATGCCTTGCTTCATGTCGGAGAAATTTCATGGCGTCGCATCAACAAGCCCTCTGACGTACTCTCGGCGGGGCAGCGGATCGAAGCCGTCATCATCAAGATCGACTCCGACAAGGGACGCATTGCGATCAGCATGAAGCAGCTCCAGCCGCATCCCTGGGACGCCGTCGCCGAAAAATACAAGGCAGGAGAACGGGTGCGAGGCACGGTTACCCGCATCGCCGATTTCGGCGCATTTGTGGAAATCGAGCCGGGCATCGAAGGTCTGATTCATATTTCTGAAATGTCATGGGCCAAGAGAGTAAGAACTCCGGCGGACGTGGTGAAGCCGGGCGAGACCGTCGAAGCCGTGATTCTCGGAGTAAACGCGGCAGAACGCCGCATTTCCCTCGGCCTGAAGCAGGCGCTGGGCGATCCCTGGGCCGGAGCGGCACAGAAATTTGCGCCGGGCACGGTGATCGAAGGGCCGGTGACCAGCTTGACGAAGTTCGGCGCCTTCGTGCAGCTCACCGAAGGTGTTGAGGGCATGATTCACGTCAGCGAAATTAGCGCGGAAAAACGCATCAATCACCCGCAAGAGGTGTTGAAGGCCGGGCAAGTGGTCAAGGCCCAGGTGCTGGCGCTCGACACGGAAAAGCGGATCATTCGCCTGAGCATGAAGCAGATGGTTCCAACCGGCCTTGATGAATATCTAGCCGAGCATAAAGCAGGAGACATTGTCACTGGCCGCATGGTCGACGTTTCCGAAGGACACACACGCGTGGAACTTGGCGAAGGCGTGCTGGCAACGTGCCGAATTTCCGAGGAGCGTTCCGAGGAACGTTCAGCGCAGCCAGCGCGGGAAGATAAGCGTGCTGAACCGGACTCGCCGTCATCGTCAAAACCCGATCTGTCGTCGCTCGGTTCCATGTTGCAGGCACGCTGGAAGAGCGGCGCGGCCGCCGACGAGACTAAGACGGAAGCCTTGCGGGCAGGGCAGATCCGCAAGTTTCGCATCGCCAAGCTCGACCCCGAGACAAAGAAAATTGAATTGGAATTAGACTAAGGATTAGCCCCGGAGGGGCGACCCAGCTTAGCCCAGCGCTTCAGCGCTGGGAACGATGGAAAACGCGATTCGAGTCCCGTAGGGACGACCCAATTGCGCCGAGCCGCGCCGTCAGCGTTTCTTCCGGAGAAGACCATGTCCCAGCCCTTGATCCTCATCGCCACACCATGCTTTGGTGGCATGGTTTCGCAAAATTACATGTTATCGGTGATACGGCTCATGAGCTACGCGAAATCCGCTGCCTTCGACGTGTCGCTATCGATGTTGGGTTATGATGCCCTCATCTCACGAGCGCGCAGCACCCTGGCCGCCGCCTTTTTGGATAACCCCGCCGCCACCCATCTGCTGTTCGTCGATGCCGATATCAGCTTCGAACCGCAGCAGGTCGAGCGCCTGCTGCGGTTCGATAAGGATTTTGCCGGGGCGCTGTACCCGCTCAAGTCGATCGATTGGGATTTCATCCCGCAACGCTGTGTCGAGCGCGGCGAGAGCGTGCAACAAGCTGCCCTGTCCTATGTCGGAACCTTTTGCCCCGAAGCGGAGCGTAAGCAGGAAGGGGATTTTGTCACGGGAATTTATGCCGGCGGCGGTTTTCAAATGATCCGCCGCAGCGCGTTGGAGCAAATGATTGCCGCTTATCCCGAAACTCATTTCAGCCGCGTGCATAGCCTGCCCATATCTGGCGCGCGGCGCGAGGCGGTGCAGAGTTCAAATCTCTTTGCGCTTTTCGATTGCATCATAGACCCCGAGACCGGCGCCTATCTAAGCGAGGATTATTCCTTTTGTCTGCGTTGGCGGCGCATCGGCGGCGAGATCTGGATTGATGCCGCGAGCAAACTAACCCACTCCGGTCCCTACGAATTCGTCGGCGACCACGCCTCGCGCTTCTATGTATTGAAGCCGGAAGCGCGCTAAGAGTTTGCCGGTAGAGAGCCGGGCGTCCCCGCCCGGCCGCTGGGCTGCTTGCGGACGGGCGAGACGCCCGTCGCTCCATCGTATGACGCGTACAGCCACCAGTGGGCGTGCGGTCTTTTGGATCTATTGCGCACTCGCACTTCCGAATTAAGATAATCGCCATGCAAAACGCAACGCCGGCGGCCATAGTGGTGCTAGTGTTGGAGCTCACACCGGCAGCCGTGTTTGGACTTGCCGGGGAGCGGGTTGGGCAGGCATGCGCCCGCTGGCCGTCAACCCTACGAACCGCCTTACCGGCGCTCTGCGCACTGCCTTACGTTTTGATTTCCTGTTCGCAACAGATGTTTTCATGGAAATGGTGTGCTCTCTACGCGGCGCTGCCCGTGGCCATCGCGTGGCTCCTGGGGCAGGCCGCGATTGCCGATCCCGAACAACGCGGGAATTGGCGGGACGCGATCATTCTCCTAACCCTGGGGCTGGCGGTTGATTTGCGCTGGTTCGAGCCGGCATGGCCGAGCGGACTTACGGGCTTGGGTAAACTGCTTCTCATCGATGCTGCGTTGTTTGGATTCGTCGCGATCCGCCGGCTCGGCGGGACCGGCTTTGACTTTCACCTCCGCTGGAGCGATTGGAAAACTGGCGTGCGGGAACTTGCTTTCTTAACGCCATTAGTTGTGGGGCTGGGGCTGGCGCTGGGCTTTCTCCATCCCCATGGCAGCGCGCCGCGCTTCTCGATGATTCCAACCTGGATATATATCTTCATCTTCATTGCGGTTCCCGAGGAACTTTACTTTCGTGCGTGGGTGCAGAACTTTTTGGAACGGCGGGTGGGAAGGCGAGCGGCGCTGGCGATAACGGCGGTGTTGTTTGGGCTCTCACACTTCAACAAACGATCGGCGCACTTCAACTGGCGCTACGTCTTGCTGGCAAGCGTAGCCGGGATCTTCTACGGCCGGGCATGGCGCGAACAGCGGCGAGTGCCGGCCTCGGCGATCACTCACGCCAGCGTGGACGCCATCTGGTCGTTCTGGTTTTAGCAAGCGACCGGAGGCGTGGAGGGACGGGCGTCTCGCGAGCCTGCCGCCGAAGCCCCGAGCGAAGCCGAGGGGGGCAGCCGAACGGTACAGCCGGGCGGGACGCCCGGCTCTCCACTGCGGAGCCAGGACCTTCCGGGATCGCAGCTCCGAAAATGTGAAAGTATAGAGATAGGCAAATGGCGGTTGATTCGAAAACTCTTCCCGCGGTTCCCGTTGCCCTTCGCCGGTACTTCGTTTGGGCCCAGATCATCGTCGCGTTTCTGTTCTTGGAGTTCGCGATTTGGGCGCCGACGCCGGAGATCCGGAACCGCTGGGCGGCCATCGCGGCCATCACCATTCTGATCCTTGTCCTAGCGGACGTGCTGCTTGACCGTTCGGCGCGTTCGGCGCGGTCGTCTCTCCATCGCCTCGGCCTCGGATTGCCGAAAATGTTCGGCGCCAGCGTGGTGCTGGGGATCGGTTTGGCAACGATTGTTTGCATGACGATTCTGGTGAGTTGGGCCGGCGGCGAAATTCCCGCCAATCCGACTTGGTTTCCGAATTTGCAGTCGGCATGGGGGTACATCATCTGGGCCATGCTCCAGGAATTCCTGCTGCAATCGTTTTTCTTCAACCGCTGTGAAGAGCTGTATGGAAGTTCGGCTGCGGTTTGGATGGCGTCCACGCTTTTTGCCGCCGCCCACCTGCCCAATCCCGTCCTCACAACCGCGGCGCTCATCGGCGCCCTTTTCTTCTGCGAAATGTTCCGCCGCTACCGCAGCATCTATGTCCTCGGGATTGTCCACGCCATGCTGGGA
>JBEKFN010000232.1:0-6882 GCA_050013295.1 Terriglobales bacterium | reverse complement strand
GCTGAGCTTCTGCTCCGCATAACGAGTGAGGTAGGGTTCGATAAGGGCCGGAGCGAAACGGTCAAAGCCCGCGGCCACTGCCGTGTGGGTGGTGAAGAGGTTCCCCGCTCGCGTCACGGCCAGCGCGACTTCGAAGGGCTGGCCGGTCTCTTCCATGAAGCTTCGGGCACGCTCCAGGACGGCAAATGCCGCATGACCTTCATTCAAGTGACAGACTTCCGGCTTGAGGCCCAGCGCGCGGAGCAACCGCCATCCGCCGATCCCGAGCAGCAGTTCTTGCTTGAAGCGCAACTCCGGCCCGCCCCCATAGAGCTCGCTGGTGATCCCTCGATGCGCGGGATAGTTCGCTGCGTCATTGCTGTCGAGCAGGTACAGCTTCACTCGACCCACTTGCACCTGCCAGGCGCGCAGCCAGACCGAGTAACCGGGCAACGCGATCTCCCACCGTAGCCACTCGCCGTTCTCCTGGCGCACCGGCGTGATCGGCAACTGTCCGGGATCGTTGTACGGGTAAAGAGCCTGTTGCTCTCCGTCTTTATCGATCACCTGGCGAAAATATCCTCGTTGGTAGAGCAGTCCCACTCCGACCACCGGCACGCCCAAATCGCTGGCCGCTTTGAGCTGATCGCCGGCCACATTGCCCAGTCCTCCCGAATAGATGGGGAGCGCTTCGCTCAACATGAATTCCATGCTGAAATACGCGACGCAGGTCAAGGGAGCTTGCGGATGCTTTTGCTGAAACCATGCCGGCCTCTCCGCCGCCTGACGCTTGTCTCGCAGCAGGTCGTCAACGTTCTTACGGAAGACAGGATCGGCCAGCACGCGCTCGATCTGGTCGCGCGCGACCGTCTGCAGGACAACCCAGGGATTTTGAGTGAGTTCCCATAGTATGGGATCAAGGGTGCGCCACACCCCGTCGGTAGCATGGTTCCACGACCAGCGCATGTCCAGGGCAAGCTCTGCCAGGGAATCGAACCCCTCGATTTCCGTGGGTAGAAGGTTGTAGATCGGGTGGCTGACGCGGGGTTGGTCGCTCATGATTTCTCTCTCGGAACCGACGCCGACAAAGCATCGCTGACAATTGTCTGAGCTTCCTCCAGGATTCGGCGCAGATGGTCCGCTCCACGGAAGCTCTCCGCATAGATCTTGTAGATATTTTCGGTCCCTGACGGACGCGCCGCGAACCATCCGCTCTCCGCCGCCACCTTCAACCCACCGATGGAGGCGCCATTGCCCGGCGCGCGGGTGAGGATGGCCTGAACTTTTTCCCCCGCCAGATCTGTGGACCGAACCTGCTCCGGCGATAGCTTCCCCAGAATCTCTTTCTGTTCCGGTGTAGCAGGCGCTTCAACGCGGTCGTAAACAGGCTCGCCGAACTCGCGCGTAAGGTCTCCGTAGATCTCGCCGGGATCGCGGCCCATCCGCGCCGTGATCTCCGCCGCCAGCAGAGCCGGGATAATTCCATCTTTGTCCGTCGTCCAAACGGTGCCATCCAGACGAGCAAAGGACGCCCCTGCGCTCTCTTCGCCGCCGAAGCCAAGCGAGCCGTCGAGCAAGCCATCCACGAACCACTTAAAGCCCACCGGCACTTCGTAGAGCTTCCGGCCAAGCTTCGCGGTGACGCGATCAATCATCTGGCTGCTCACTACCGTCTTGCCGATCGCCGCTTCCTTTCGCCACTTCGGCCGGTGTTGGAAGAGATAGAAAATGGCGACGGAAAGGTAATGGTTGGGCGGCAACAGTCCCGCGCTTCGGGTGACGATTCCGTGCCGATCATGGTCGGTATCACAGGCGAAGGCGATCTGGAAGCGGTCCTTCAGGCCGATCAGCCTCTGCATCGCATAGGGCGAGGACGGATCCATGCGGATCTGGCCGTCCCAATCCACAGTCATAAAACGGAACGTCGGGTCGACGGCATCGTTCACGACCGTGAGGTTCAACCCGTAACGCTCGGCAATCGGCCCCCAGTAGTGGACTCCGGCGCCGCCCAGCGGATCGACTCCCATGCTGATCTTCGCGCCGCGAATGGCATCTATGTCGATCACATTGGCGAGATCGGCAATGTAAGTATTGAGATAGTCGTGCCGGTGCGTGGTGGCGGCGCGAAGAGCTTTCGCGAAAGGAATCCTTTTCAACCCCAGAAGGCCGTTCTCGAGAAACTCGTTTGCTTTGGCCTCGATCCAGGCGGTGACAGCGGCTTCCGCCGGGCCGCCGTTTGGGGGATTGTATTTGAACCCGCCGTCAGGTGGCGGATTGTGTGACGGCGTGATGACGATGCCGTCGGCGAGTCCTGTTTTGCGCCCGCGATTGTATGTGAGAATCGCGTGGGAAATAGCCGGGGTCGGAGTGTATTCATCGCCCTCCGCCAACATGACTTCCACTCCGTTGGCCGCCAGCACCCCAAGCGCGCTGGCCTGAGCCGGCTCGGAAAGGGCATGCGTGTCCATGCCGAGAAACAGCGGGCCGTCGATCTTCTTCTGCTCCCGGTACAGGCAAATGGCCTGACTGATGGCAAGGATATGCCATTCATTGAAAGCCTTTTTGAATGAGGAACCACGATGTCCGGAGGTGCCGAAGGCGACCCTTTGTTCCGCCACGGCAGGGTCAGGCACCTCCGTATAGTAGGCAGTGACGAGTCTGGGTACGTTCACCAGCATCGATGCGTCGGCCGGCTTCCCTGCAGAAGGACTTACATTCATGACTCTCTCGTCAACTGCTGTGGTGACCTTTGCGATTTTACGCCAAGGTCCTCCATCAGCTTGTGGAAATGCCCACGGCTTTGGAAGGACGCAGAGGCTAGTCGTTCAGAACGATGTTGAGCAACGAGCTGTGGACCTGCAGACCGCCGTTGTAATGAATGAAACCTAATTTCCTGAACCGGTTCATAAAAAAACTGACTCGCGCACGAGTCGTGCCGATCATCTCGGCCAGGGTCTCCTGACTGATCTTGGGAACTACCGTCTCGGGTATGCCTTCCTTGCCAAAACGGGCGAGCAGCAGAAGGATCCGGGCCAGCCTTTTTTCGCTCGAATTGAAAAGCTGATCCACCAGATCTTCTTCGTAACGGATGTTCCGCGCCAACAAATAGCCCACAAACATGTCGGAAAATTCATGTTCCCGATGCAGCGCCTCCATCATGGCTTTCTTGTCGATTCGCAGAACCGCGCAATCCGTTAATGCGGTTGCGGAACCCATGCGGAGAGCCTGGCCCGCAAGCGAACCTTCGCCGAAAAAGTCTCCGTCGCCTAATATGCCGACCGTTGCTTCCTTGCCAGTCTTCGAGACCACGGTGAGTTTCACCTTGCCCGTCTGGACATAAAACACCGCATCGGCGATCTCCCCTTGCGCGAAGACGGTTTGTCTTTTCTTGAAAAGCACAGACTTTCTGCCCTCGCCGATGGTTGCGAGGAATGCATGGGGATCGAAATCGCGCCTCTTTTTGGGCGCTACACTTGGCCCTATGGCATTACGCTCTATTTGGAGTGTTGGGCCGATTGGGGTTTGGCGGGCGATTTTCCTCGCGTTTGGAGAACCGTTGGCTCGGCGAGCTGGGGACATATGCACCTCCTTCTACCTAACAGCTTGCGGAAAAAGCAATCCTGATCGGGAGCCGTGCCCTCAGCGGCTAAACAGACTGATGAAAAACTAGTCTGGGGTGCAAGAAGCTCACCTCGGGCGCTAAAGCGCGAACATATTTTCAACGACTTACGGCACGACCAAAAGTCGTGCTCTTCCCGAGCCCCACCCGACTCGGAGTTTTTCAGCAAACTGCTAGGGAGCTGCTTCCTTATTTTACCATTTTCCTGGACAGCGTAAATCTCCCGAAAACCGCAGCCCGCCAGGGCTGGATAGTTCCAGATAGGGGACAACCCGGCCTGAAGGAGGACGGCCGTTAAGCCGCCGAAACCACGCTGCTCAACCTGGAATCGCCCCCCTGAAAATAGCGGTCATTCTAATAATCGATCCAACCTACCGCGACGGCAAAGATAGTAAAGATAGGAGGGTGAGCAATTCAGACCATCTATGATTCAGAGTCTGGGCGATCATGATACTGGAGACGATCGCTCCGCAGTTCCGAAAGGAACAGAGGGTGGCGTTCGTCTGGTCTTGGATTGACCAGGAATGGGCCAGGAATGGACCAGGGAGAATCTTATGAAGAAGCGCGGAATTATGATCTTGCTCTTGGTATTCGCGAACCTCACGACCATAACAGTGCTAGCAAAGGCGCAAGCGTTGGTCGCTTCGGGAGACTACTCCAGCAGGCCTGTCGACTTGTCAGTAAGTACGGCGAGCCCGCAACCGGATCTGACTTACGTGCGTCCGCCCGAGACAACCAAGCTCCGTAACTACGCGTTCGACGCGTTCGGCCCCTATCCCATCGTCGGCGCGGGAATCGCTGCTGGCATTAGCCAGTTTCAGAATACTCCGCCGGAATGGAAGCAAGGCGCGGAGGGTTATAGCAAGCGATTTGGGTCCGACTTCGCCATCGCGGCGACAACTACGACGCTGCGCTATGGGCTCTCGGAAGCCTTACGCGAAGACACGTTGTATTACCGCTGTGAGTGTAAAGGTCTGTTTCCGCGGCTCAAACATGCCGTGATTTCTACCTTTACAGCACGCCGCGGCGTCGATGGCCATCGTGTCTTCTCGTTTCCTGATCTGGTTTCTCCCTATGCCGGCACCATGACGGCCGTTTATGGCTGGTATCCCGGCCGCTACGATTACAAGGATGCGTTCCGAATGGGCAACTACAGCTTGCTGGGGTATGTAGGCGCAAACATCTCCCTTGAATTTCTTTATAGAGGGCCCCATTCGCTGCTTACTCGCATGCACCTTAACGATTCACACGGAGCGCCCGATTCGAGCGCAAATCCTCCCCCCTCAAATCCATGATCGGCATATCATGATCGACCGCAAATTCAGCACGGTTGCCAGCGTTGATCCTCCACTTCCAGGGCCGCGGACCTCCCTTATGTTTCCCGTGGTGAGTTCCGCTCTAGGCCTGATCAACAAGTTTCTCGAGTGGTTTGGCGATCTGGGCATTTTTTTCTGGCAGGTTGTGCGCGCGGCAGTGACGCCGCCGTTTGAATTCCGCGAATTGGTTCGACAACTCGACGAGGTCGGATCCATGTCGCTGCCGCTGGTCGCTTTGGCCGGCGCCGCCACCGGCATCGTTCTCTCTTTGGAAGCCCGTTACAGCCTGACTCGTTTTGGAGCTAAGTCGCTGCTTCCCGCCGCGATCGTGTTCTCGGTGATCCATGAGACCGGTCCGATCATCACCGGGCTGGTCGTGAGCGGTCGAGTGGGCGCTGGCATTGGCGCGGAGTTGGCGTCGATGAAAGTGACCGAGCAGATCGATGCCATCGAGGCATCGGCGGTAAACCCCTATAGGCTACTGGCGGCGCCCCGCATTCTGGCTTGCATCCTGATGCTGCCTTTGCTGACCCTCGCTGCCGACTTATGCGGCCTGCTCATGGGCTGGGTTACGCAGGCCCTGGTTGAGCCGCTGTCGTTACGCCAGTTCATCGACAGCGGTTTCAAGGGCGCCGATTTCAACGATTTTCTGCCCCCCACATTTAAGACCATGGTGTTTGGCCTGATCATTGGACTGATCGCGTGTTTTCAGGGAATGCGGACACGGGGAGGCGCCGCCGGCGTGGGCCGTGCGGCCACGAGCTCGGTAGTCTTGTCTTCGCTGTTCGTGATCCTGGCCGATGTCGTGCTGGTGAAACTGATTCTCATATTTTTCCCATGAACCTTTTCATGTGAATGTCAACTAAACAGCTGGTGAAGCTAGCATGGACACAATCGATCAAGTTGCGGTGAGAGGAGAGGCCGAGAAGAACTCCAGTGCGCCAGCTATCGCTGTCGATGACTTGCATAAGTCCTTCGGAAGTCAAAAGGTTCTGAACGGGATTAGCCTGGCCGTGAGTCGCGGCGAAACCCTGGCGGTGCTGGGGCGCAGCGGTACAGGTAAGAGCGTATTGCTGAGGCTCATCATCGGCCTGGAAAAGCCCGACTCGGGATCGGTTCGCATCCACGGTCAAGACATCGTCGGCTTGGCTCTCGACCAACTCGGCGAAATCAGAATGAAGATGGGTTTTCTGTTTCAGCACGCTGCGCTTTACGATTCGCTGACGGTCGAGCAGAACGTGGCTTTTCCGCTACAGCACCATAAGAAGGAGATGTCGAAATCTGAGCACGGCGACCGGGTCAAACAGTTACTGACGGAAGTGGGCATGGAAGGCGATCTGGAGAAGATGCCTTCGGATATCTCGGGTGGCATGCAGAAGCGAGTAGGGCTGGCGCGGGCGTTGGCTCTGGAGCCGGACATTCTGCTGCTCGACGAGCCCACCGCCGGCCTCGACCCCATCAGCGCCGCGGAGATCAATGATTTGGTTCTCAAGCTCCAGGAGGAACATCACATGGCATCCATCGTCGTGACTCACGATCTCCACAGCGCGAAGACGATTGCCGGCCGTCTGGCCCTGATCAATGAGGGAAACGTGGTGATCGAAGCCAGCTTTGAAGAACTTCAGAACAGTGACATCAAGTTTGTCAGGGAATTTCTAAAGCATTCGTAGGAGGACATATGTCGAGAGCGGCGCGGTTGGGAGCTTTTATCGTTTTGACTCTGGCAATTCTGGCGGCCGGTGTCTTCATCATCGGGAGCAAGCAGTATCTTTTCAGCTCCACGTACCAATTGAAGGCGCAATTCGACAATGTGGTGGGCCTGGATGCCGGAGCCGATGTGCGGGTGGGCGGGGTTCACAGTGGAACTGTAAGCAGCATCGTGTTACCCCACAAACCGGGCGAGAAGGTCACGGTAGTCATGGAACTCGGCAAGGCGACGCACGAGATCATCAAACAAGACTCCGTTGC
>JBEKFN010000231.1:0-6909 GCA_050013295.1 Terriglobales bacterium | reverse complement strand
ATGGGCCTGTTGCTGGCTGTGCCGCTCACAGCGTTCGTCAAGCTGGTCGCCGATTTACATCCGTCCTTATGTCACGTATCCAACATGCTGGCGCTGACGCCGCGTCCGATTCCACGTTGGGTGCGATACAGCGAAACGGCTTTAGAACGGGCGATTCCCTACTTGCGCGGCCGTCCGGGGAAGCTCCCGTAGGCGCGACCGAGAACCTGACGGGCCAATGATAGCGGACGCAGTTATGTTTGGGTGCTTTGCGCTCCGGTCGTTGACTCTGGCTGACAAACCCTTCCAATGCTATTGGCGACAAGATTTAGAGGCACTCCTTCGCTTTCCCCGTCCGCACCCACTCGCAGAACGCGTCTGCAATGTCGGACTCTGCTGGTGCGGATAGCAAACTGTCGGGGGTGCTCCGATGAAAAATCGTTTCGCAATGTCGCGCGAACAGGCTAGATGGGTTTACTATGTTGCTGTTTTCGAAGCCAAAAAGGAAAATTCCGGGTAACGCGATGGGCGAACTAGCGGCAAGTTGCGGGGCGACAATTCACAACTCGAGGCAAGTATGACAACTCGCATTCTCTGTGTTTTTTCAATGTTGCTCACCGCCGTGCTCTGCTCGGCCCAAACCAGCCCGTCTTCCTCCGCCGTTCCCCAGGAAATCCCCGTCTTCGACGTCACGGCCATCGATAAGACCATCGATCCCTGTCTGGACTTCTATCAATATGCCTGTGGAACCTGGATGAAGAACAATCCCATTCCTCCGGACAAGGCGCGGTGGGGGCGATTCGACGAGCTCTTCGAGCGCAATCTTTATATCTTGCGGGACATATTGACCGAGGCGCAGACTCCGGGGAAACACACGGCGACGGAGAGCATGGTGGGTGCTTTCTATGGCTCGTGCATGGACGAAAGTGCGATCGAGAAAAAAGGGAATGCTCCGCTGACGCCGGAACTGGAACGGGTTCATGGCATCAAGACGAAAGCGGATCTTATTCGGCAGGTTGCTGCCATGCACCGCAACTCGACGCCGGTACTGTTTGCTTTCTACTCGCAGCCCGACATGCACGTTTCGACCGAAACCATTGCGTACCTCGACCAGGGCGGGATCACGCTGCCGGATCGCGACTACTACTTGAAGGACGATCCCAAGTCGGTGGAGACGCGGCAGAAGTACGTGGAGCATGTGCAGAAAATGTTCGAACTCGCCTGGGACAAGCCGGAAGTGGCCGCGGCAGAGGCCAAAACCGTGTTAACCGTGGAGACGGGGCTGGCGCAAGCGTCGATGGACCGCACGGTCCGGCGCGATCCCAAGACTCGCGACCATAAGATGACGGTCGCGGAAATCGCGGACTTGGCCCCGAATTTCGATCTTACTGTCTACTTTGCCGACAACGGCTCGCCCAAGTTTACGTCGCTCAATGTGAGCAATCCGGATTTCTTCAAGCAGGTAAACGAGCAGCTGAACGCCGTTCCACTCGAAGACTGGAAGATTTACCTGCGCTGGAAAACGATCAACGAGTACGCACCGCTGCTGACCAACGCCTTCGTCGAAGAGGATTTCAATTTCAACGGCAAATACATGTCGGGAAGGAAAGAGATAGAACCGCGCTGGAAGCGCTGCGTGAAAGCTACCGACGAGAACCTGGGCATGGCTTTGGGCAAGCTGTATGTCGATCGTACCTTCGGCGCCGAAGGCAAAGAGCGAACTTTGAAGATGGTGCAGTCGATCGAGACTGCGATGCGTCAGGACATTGGCCAGCTGACCTGGATGTCGGACACGACCAAGAAGAAGGCTTATGAGAAGCTCAACACCATCGTCAACAACATTGGCTATCCCGACTCTTGGCGCGATTACAGCAGTGTGGCGATCAAGTCCGACGATTATGCCGGCAATACGGTGCGCGCCGGCACGTTCGAGGTGCAGCGCGATTACAAGAAGATCGACCGGCCGACGGACCGCAAGGATTGGGGGATGACTCCGCCGACGGTCAACGCGTATTACCGGGCTCCGATGAACGATATCAACTTTCCCGCGGGCATTTTGCAGCCGCCGTTTTACAGCAAGTTGATGGATGACGCCGTGAACTATGGCGCTATCGGCGTGGTGATCGGACATGAACTCACGCACGGCTTCGATGACCAGGGTCGTAGGTACGATGCGGAGGGGAACCTCCGCGATTGGTGGACGGCGGAGGACGCCAAGGAATTTGAGCAGCGCGTCGATTGCACCGTCAACGAGTATTCGGGCTTTGTCTCCGTGAAGGACGACAAGGGCGAGGTCAAGCTCAATGGCAAATTGACCCTGGGTGAAAATACCGCCGACAACGGAGGGCTGAAGCTGGCATATATGGCGCTGAACTCCATCATCGACGACACGCAGGTGAAGCCTATCGATGGATATACGGCTGCGCAGCGGTACTTTCTTGCGTATGGACAGATCTGGTGCCAGAACGTGACTGATCAGGAAGCCCGCAAGCGTGTGCTGACCGATTCGCATTCCCCAGGACGCTGGCGTGTGAATGGCGCGGTGCAGAACTCAGCCGCCTTCCAGCAGGCCTTTAAATGCAAGCCCGGACAGCCAATGGTTGCCGAGAATGCTTGCCACGTGTGGTAAAGACGCCGCGGGTTTGGTTCCCAAGCGCTATCCGCTCTGAGATGCACTGAATCGCTCCTATTTCAAATCGCCGGTCAAGTTTATTTCGCCTGCTGTGAGTTTGGCATCTAGAGCGGGCTTGAGTCCCACTAACGTTACCGCTCCAGCGATTCCCGGACAGGGGAGCAATGTGCCGATCACATTATTGGGGTCGAGCGGCTTCAGCGCGCAACGCGCAGGGAAGCTGGGGTTGCCATTTGCACATGATCAAGGGGAATCCAAGCGTGGCGGTCGGAGCGTGAGGGACGGCCGAACCGTTCGTAGAAGTCAGTAGAATAGCGGAAATGGCTGTGTCACTCGAACTGCATAACACAGGTGACCCTGGCGCCGGCGCTGAAGTTCGGGCGCTAGTGGAACACGCTCTGAGCGACAGGCCTGGAGATTGGCGGGTGTCGATCGTCGGCTCTCACGCCGACGACGGTTGGGAAATGATGATCCTGGGACCAAACGGGTTTGAGCGGTCATACACACTGGTGGGAAGTGCGGGAGAGCACCAGCCTTTGGTGATCGGGAGCGTGCTGCTGAAATTGCTGCCGGCGAAGAGTTAGCAGGGGATCGTACGCTCGCACGAGTCATCACTGACATGCTCCGCTATACATCGCCCACCCTCCCCTTGCCGACCCACCTAAATCCCCCAGGCTTCAAGAACATCGACACATCGCGGGTGGAATGAGGCAATACCGCCCCGGCCGAGGCGTGGGCAGCAAGGAAGAGTTGTGTTCAGAGTCGTGTTCAATTAGCGCCAAAGTGCCACTTCTGCCCCTCACTACCCGCGCCAAATGCTTGATTTCACGATGAACCGATGGTCTACAATTGCCTTACAAGCAGGAGGTCGCAGGTTCGAGTCCTGCACTGCCCACCATATTTTCAGTAACCTGCGGCTTGACACGGCCACTGGCAGCTATTGCAGCTTCGCGTACTCTGTCTTGGCTTCCTTTAGGATGGGAATATCGGAGTCGGCATCTTTCCAGAGGGCGAGGAAACCCCTGTAGGCTGCGAGCGCTCTCTCTTTATCTCCCGCGAGCGTCAGAGCGCGAGCCAAGCCCAAATGGGCCAGCGCGCCAGTGGTGCAATTCCACACGATCCCCTTGTGATCGAGAATCTTTTGAAATTCGATGGCCGCGGAGTTGCCTTGTCCCGCTGCGAGATATGCCTGACCGCGCATGTATGGCGACTGCAGGCAGGAGACATTGGAAAGGAAAGGAATGGCGCCCAACTCAATGCGCGCGGCGCGAGTACCTAACGGCAGAAGAGCGACCGCAGTCGCTGGATTGCGTCTATCGAGAGCGAGTTGCGCCCGAATCGCCGGCAGCCAAAGCGACTGCATTTGGGTATCGAGTGGAAACCGTTTTGCCAAATCCTGCGCCAAGGTCTCAGCCCGCGCGACATCGCCCTGCATTACATCTCCAATGATTGCCAGCGCCAGCGTGGCTTCAATCTGAACTCCGCGGCTGGTTGGGGCCAGCTTCATGGCGTCACTCGCATCCTGCCTGGCTTCGGAGGCGTTGCCGAACGCCGCTTCGCGCAGGGCGGCGCTTCCTTCCCAGAGAGCGCCTCCTTCTTTGTTATCGCTATGAACGGCAGAGTCTACGGCCCGCTTGGTTAGTTCCCGCGCCTTGAAGAGGCGGCCAGAATATGCCTCAGTATCGGATTCCAAACCAAGCCCCTCGTTTTCGAAATCAGACTTACCCTCGAGCCAAATGGCTTGCTCCCCCATGGCCTGGGTGTCACCCCCGATGAAGGCGATGCCGTAAAGGCTGAGATGGAGCGCATCGGAGTCCAACTTGCGAGCCAATGCTGACTCGATCGTCTGCCGCGCCTCCGGGTAGCGCTGCAAAGCGATTAGCCAACTGCTGAGATTCGCATACGCAGCCACGTTGGCTGGCGCCAAGCGGATGCTCTCAAGCTCCGCATCAATCGCCTTCTCATATTCTCCCTCCTGGCCGTATATGCCGCCCAGGTCGTTGTACACATTGCCGTCTCTGGGGTAGCTCTCAATATTCTGCTGGTACATCTGTGCCGCCTTGTCCAGTTCCCCGGTCACCGTACGATAGTAGGAAGCAGCGATAGCCAACTTTTCACGCTCGCTGGCGTGATCTCGTAACTCGAATGCCTTGGTGAGATACTGACTGGCCCTCCCCAGCTCTCCGAGATCGGCGTATTGGAGGCCGATCGCTTCGTAAGCCGTGGCAAACTCCGGATCGAGGTCAACGGCGCGCTGCTCGAAGGGCAGGGCCGACGCCGGACCTTTCTCATGCAATATCCTTATTCCAAGACTGTATGCTTTCAAGGCTTCGAGGGAAGAGGTGGTGGCCTGTTGCAGCGGAACATCAAATTTTTGCACCGCCGCCAGCGATTCGCCCAGTTCTCCGCGGAGCTTGGCCACAGCATGGCCGAGCGTGTCGAGCACTTTCTCTTTAGAGGGAGCGGTGGCCTGTTCCTGTGCCAACGTGTCTCCGTCCTGGCAATTCATCGCTTTCAGGCCAAGCACATATTCTTTGCCTAGCGCCGCAATGGCGCCGACAATATAGGCCTTGCTGCCGGAGCGCAGGCAAACCTCGCGAGCGATTTCCGGTGTAAGCGGAGTGCTCGCTGCCCGCGTCATCATTTTCAGGGACGCGCCGACTTTATCGTCGGAAAGGACGTTTAGTAGCGCCGACTGTCGCAGGGAGACCGCGAGAGCTTCTTTGAGAGTGTCATCGAAGACGGTGTCAGCAGTGGAATTGGAAAAGTCGGCGAGAACAATTGTGTCCTTTTCGGAAAGCTTGCTAGCCGATCGCGAATGCCAATATGAGCCGCCGCCAACCAGCGCCATTACGAGCAAAGCAGCCGGAATTATGAGCTTCCACCGGCGCAAGGCGGTTGTGAAGGGAATCAAAGCCCTGGTTTCACGTGGCGCCTCCGCGCTCCCGTCCACTGTGCCAGCGCTACGGGCTTCAGACTGTGAGATGGGATCGTGCCTTGTGGACACTCCGCCGGATCCAAGTTTTATTAATTCTGGTTTTGCGATTTCACCTTTTTTGCCGACCTGAAGGGGCGAGCTTCCAATAGCGGATTGCTGGGAAGAACCAGCAGAGACAACCCCAACATCTGCGTTGAACCTTCGGCCAGATTCTGTGTCCCGTTTCAGCCGCTGCAGGTCGGCCCGCATTTCGGCAGCGCTTTGATAGCGAAGATTGCGATCCTTCTCCAAAGCCTTCGTGATTACGTCTTCCAGCTTCGGCGGCAGGTCAGGATTAAGCCGCACCGGAGGCAGCGGATCGCGATCCAAAATAGCATGGAAGATCACGCCCGAGGTCTCGCCGCGGAACGGTAATGCGCCCGTTGCCATCTCGTACAGCACTGCCCCGAAAGAAAACAAATCCGTGCGTGCGTCCAGCTCTTTAGCCCGCACCTGCTCCGGTGACATGTAGGCCACTGTGCCCAGCGCCGCCCCCGGACTGGTAAGGTGCTCATCACTTTCCGTCACAGTCGCAGTCGCTTCCGCTCGGGCGTCAGCCGCTTTCGCTACCCGGTTGTCGGTCGTCGCCATTGCCACTTTGGCCAAACCGAAATCAAGAATCTTGGCCCGCCCGCGTTTGGTCACGAAGATGTTGGCAGGCTTGATGTCACGATGGACGATGCCTTCAGAGTGTGCGGCGTCGAGCGCATCGGCGATCTCAATCGCCAGGCTAAGCAGGATCTCCGTCTCAATGGGCTTGCCGGCAATGCGATACTTCAACGTCATGCCCTCCAGATACTCCATGGCAATAAAGGCCTGCCCGTCCTGCTCACCGATGTCGTGGATGGTGCAGATGTTGGGGTGGTTGAGCGCGGACGCGGCTTGCGCTTCGCGTTGAAAACGCGCCAGCGCCTTGGGATCGCGAGCAACCTCATCGGGAAGGAACTTCAGGGCTACGAAACGGTGCAACCGAATGTCCTCGCCCTTATAGACCACGCCCATACCGCCGCCGCCGAGTTTCTCGATGACGCGGTAATGCGAGATGGTTTTGCCGATCACTCGCGCACAATCTTACGGGGGGTGAGACAGACAGGTCAATGAAAGCCGAGGGGTTGGCAATCTTTTACGAGGATTTCTCAGCGCAGCAGGCAGGTTGCAGAGATGGTTCGATGGGCTCGAGTCCTGCACTGCCCTCCATCCTTCGTGGCGTGCACTTGAACGGGTCGGAAGAAAAAGCGACAAGGATTATCGCTGGTTTCCAGACTTTCTCCGTGCTGCAATTGGAGAAAGGGAAACATGGCAAAACCAAAGTGAAACGTTG
>JBEKFN010000230.1:0-6961 GCA_050013295.1 Terriglobales bacterium | reverse complement strand
CGACGAGGCGCGCGAACTCAGAGCGCGCCTGGGAGCAAGCGTCAAGCTCATCATGAACGACCGCGCCGACCTCTGCTTGGCCGCGCAATATGACGGCCTGCATGTTGGGCAGGACGATCTATTGCCCGACTCCGCGCGGAGCATCATCGGCCCCACTCGTTGGCTGGGAGTCTCAACCCACAATCCGGAGCAACTGGCGGAAGCCGATAAAACTTCCGCCGACTACCTCGCCATAGGCCCCATCTTTGCCACTCCCAGCAAGGCCAACCCCGATCCTGTCGTGGGGCTCGAAGGCGTTCGCCGGGCAAGGGAACTGACGCGCAAGCCGCTGGTAGCGATCGGCGGCATTACCCGCGCCAACGCCCGTTCCGTCATCGAAGCCGGAGCCGATGCCGTCGCCGTGATCTCCGGCTTACTGCGCGATCCCCGCAAATCGGCAGAAGAATATTTGCGGGTTCTGGGGTAAAGTGTAATTCGTTAAATTTTGTCATCCCGAGCGAAGCGGGGATCTGCATCTTGCAGCGAACCGCAGGTCCCTCGCTGCGCACGGGATGACAATTCATGACAGATAACTTATTCCAGATCGTTCGCGACCGGAATTCCTCGTACGTCCGCTCGAAGCAGAAGACATGCACAGTGCGAGCGAGGTGGGGAGGAAAGAAAATTTAACACTATGGCACTTGGAAGGTTTCGATGAACCGCCGCAACAAAGCTGCACGCGTTTTCGTGATCTTAGGAGGTGTGGTGCTCTTCGCAAGCGCTGCGCTTCATTGCTTCGCTGGTTACAGCAACGTTTTCCACGCGTTGACCACATCGAATTTGAATCCTGGCCTTCAAGCAGCCTTCCGAGTCGTTTTTCTGTCGCTCGGGTGGCACTGGCTCGTAACTGCGATTGTCGCGCTACTGGCTGGCGTCACAGAAACGAGACTGCGCAAGACGCTCGTTCTGCTCTGCGGCCTGGCTGTGCTGCTTGAGGCGGGAGTTGGCGCTAGCATGATGGGATTCTTTATAGGCAACGAAATGATCGGCGCAGCCGCGTTGTTGCTTGTTTGCAGCGGCCTGCTATTTGACCAGTCGGGAACCCAAACGTGAAGGTCGCGCAGCCTAAATCGGTGCGCAGCGGCCGGACGTGCCCCCAATCTTGGTCGAATTCCTAGATTGTTCGATCCGATACTGTATCTTTGACTTATGCATCACGATCAGCCAGGAGGTTCGTGAGCACGAACATTCAAACCCCGGCTCCGATTTCGCCCGCCAGCGATTGGCAGCAGCATACCCATCAGGACCAAGAGCTAGTCAAAGGTCTCGGCCTGACCAGCGCGACCATGCTGGTGATGGGCTCCATGATCGGCTCGGGCATCTTCATTGTGTCCGCCGAGATTTCTCGCGAGGTCACATCGCCGGCCTTGCTCATTGGCGCCTGGCTCATTACCGGCTTTCTCACCATTGCCGCTGCGCTCGCCTACGGCGAACTGGCGGCGATGATGCCGCGAGCGGGCGGGCAGTACGTCTATCTGCGCGAGTCGCTCGGGCCGCTCTGGGGTTTTCTCTACGGCTGGACTCTGTTTCTCGTGATTCAGACGGGCACGATTGCCGCGGTCGGCGTTGCTTTCGGCAAGTTTCTCGGGATCTTCTGGCCGGCAATCTCGTCGAGTCATTGGATCGTCCACTTGTGGAAGGTGCCGAAGTTTTCGGTTGGCCCCATGATGCTCGGCGGCATGGATGTTGGACTGAACACGCAGAACCTCGCCGCCATTCTGGTCGTGATCGCGCTCTCGATCATCAATATTTTCGGCGTGAAGACGGGCGCATTCATCCAGAACATCTTCACCACCGCGAAAGTTTCGGCGCTGCTCGGCCTGGTCGTCTTCGGAGTCTTTCTTGGCCGGAACGCGCGGGCAATGGCCGCGAATTTCAGGACAAACTTTTGGAACAATTCCGGACTGGGCACGCTTCACGACATGGGTGGCGGCGTTTTGGTTTCAACCCTGACGGTGCTCGCCATCGCGCAGGTGGGTTCGCTGTTCTCGGCTGACGCTTGGAACAACGTTACGTTTACGGCCGGCGAGGTGAAGAATCCCAGCCGCAATCTTCCGCTGTCGCTGGCCCTCGGCACCGGCGTGGTGATCGCGCTCTATATCGCGTGCAACTTTATTTATCTCAGCGCGCTGCCTCTGGTGGGCAGTCCGAGCGGAGCGACGCTACTCGGGCGCGGCATCCAGTATGCCACCGAGGACCGCGTCGCCACCGCGGTCATGACGCAGATGTTCGGTTCGGCCGGCGGAGGACTGATGGCTGTCGCTATCATGATTTCCACCTTCGGCTGCTGCAATGGCTTGATTCTCTCCGGAGCCCGCGTTTACTACGCCATGGCGAAAGATGGCCTGTTCTTTCGTAGCGTTGCCCGCCTCCATCCCGGCTACAAGACGCCCGCCATTTCGCTGATGGTCCAGATGGTCTGGACGTGCGTGCTCTGCATCTCCGGCAGTTACGGCCAGCTCCTGGACTACATTATTTTTGCGGTGCTGGTTTTCTACGTGCTCACCATCTTCGGGCTTTTCGTCTTGCGCCGCACCCATCCCGAGGCCGAGCGTCCGTACAAGGCCGTTGGATATCCCATTCTGCCTGCGATCTATATCGTGATGGCTTTGTTTATTGATGTTGTACTGTTACGCTACAAGCCGCAATACACTTGGCCGGGACTGTTCATCGTGCTGCTCGGCATCCCGGTGTACTACATCTGGCGTCCTCGATCCCAGACGACTTAGCAGCCTGCGGCGCAAGTACGATTTGTATCAGGGCATGCCTTTAGGCATGATTTGTATCGGGGCATGCCTTTAGGCACACCGTAGGTGCAGCGTTATGAATGCGCCTTTAGGCGCTGGCTTTGGGTGCTGGAGTTTCACCACGGGCTGTTAGGTTTGACTGACAGGAGAGACGCTTACTCATGACTGACTTTTTTGCGAAAAAGCCGCTTGAGCTGCTAATGGAGGAGGCGCGAGAGACTGGCACGCATAGCTTGAAACGCACGCTGGGCGTATTCCAACTAACGGCGCTGGGCGTCGGCGCGGTGATTGGAGCCGGAATCTTCGTGCTTTCCGGATTGGGCGCTCACTATGCCGGGCCGGGGCTGATGCTTTCTTTCGTGCTTTCCGGGTTGGGTTGCACTTTCGCGGCTCTTTGCTATGCGGAGTTTGCGGCCATGATCCCATTGGCGGGCAGCGCTTACACCTATGCGTACGCTACGCTGGGCGAAATTATTGCCTGGATCATCGGGTGGGACCTCACGCTCGAATACGCCATGGGCGCGAGCACGGTGTCGTCGGGTTGGTCGAATCACTTTATCGAACTGCTTAATATTTTTCATATCAAGATGCCGCTGTGGCTGGCGTATGACCACTGGACTGGACTCAGCCAAGCGCAGAAGATTGTCGCTCGCCAGATGGCGCTGGCCTCCGATTCCACGCTGGTGCCTGGCACCCAGGCTTTCCTTAATAAAGTAACCGCGATCATGGGAGAGCAATCGCCAGAGCTCTTGCAGAAAGGTCGCGATCTGCTAAATGCACCGCATCTGTTCGGGTATGAAATCGGGGTCAACGTGCCGGCCTTCGTGATCGCGTTGGTGATCACGGCGATCCTGGTGATTGGCATCAAGGAGAGCGCCCGCTTCAACGCCACCATTGTCACCATCAAAGTTGGAGTTGTCCTTTTTGTTATCGGGTTGGGCATCCACTATGTCAGCGCCGTCAACTGGGGAACGGACTGGGCGACTTTCGCGCCTTACGGATTCTCTGGAATCGGCGCGGGAGCGGCCTACATCTTCTTCGCCTACATCGGATTCGATGCCGTTTCCACGACCGCGCAAGAGGCGAAGAATCCGCAGCGCGATCTTCCCATCGGCATCATTGCTTCGCTGCTGATCTGCACCGTGTTGTACATCGCGGTGGCGGCGGTTCTGACCGGAATGGTGCCGTGGAGAGAAGTCAACATTGAAGCGCCCATTGCGCGGGCTTTCCTGGACAGAGGGCTTACCGGTGCATCCAACATCATTACGCTCGGAGCGCTGGCCGGCCTCACCAGCGTGATGCTCGTCATGCTCCTGGGGCAAACGCGAGTCCTCTATTCGATGGCCAACGACGGCCTTTTACCCAAGAAATTCTTCGCCGATATTCACCCGCGCTTTCGTACGCCCTGGAAGAACACCATGCTCGTCGGACTGCTCGCGGCGATCGTGGGAAGTTTGACGCCGATTGACGATATCGGAAAAATGGTGAATATCGGAACGCTGCTGGCCTTCGTGATTGTTTGCATCGCTATCCTCGCCTTGCGCCACACGAACCCCGGCCAGCCTCGACCCTTCCGGACGCCCTGGGTGCCGTTCGTGCCGGTCATGGGCATCCTGTTCAACGGCTACATGATGTACAAACTCGGCTGGATCAACTGGGCGCGATTGATTATCTGGTTGATCATCGGCATGGTTGTCTATTTCACCTACAGCCGGAAACACAGCCGAGTGCAGGCAGCACTGGAAGCCCGCAAGACTCCTGTGTAGAGACGCGGCTTGCCGCGTCTCGTGGCGGTCGAAGGCTCTCTATGTTGATTCTTCTGGGAATGCTGCTAATGGGGCTGTTTGCTGCAGTGTGGGGTTTCATGATCTGCTTCTTGCCCGCACGATGGGACAGACTCACAGAAGCCCTCAGCGGTCCGACTCCTCGCTGGATGTATCCCGGCCCGAGGCGTCTGGCGCCGATCATAAAACTGGGTAGCCGTGCGGCTGGCTTGGTCATTTGCATCGTAGGCAGTTGGTTTACTTATGTCGCAGCGTCATGGATTTATCGGTTCCTAACGAGATGACCGGCTACTCTTCCTGAATTTTCCTGGCAATCGCCGTCACCATTCGCCGTGGCGCGAAGCGCACCGATTGCGCCAGCAGCCAATTTCTGAATCCGGAAATCACCGTAGGTTTGCCAGCCATCAACGCGCGATAGCCGTCCTCGGCCACAGTGCGGGCATCCATGCTTCCATATTTTGTTAGCCGAATGCCCGCGATGTTCGCGCGCTTTTGGAACTCGGTGGCCGTCGGCCCCGGGCACAGGCAGGTGACGGTAACGCCCGTCCCTTGGAGTTCATTGGCAATGGCTTCGGAGAAGTGCAGTACGTAGGCCTTAGTGGCGTAATACACTGCCATCAGCGGCCCCGGCTGAAACGCCGCGGTGGATGCCACGTTTAAGATGCGGCCGCTTTCCCGCTCAATCATCGCCGGAAGATACAGGCGCGTAAGGTGGGTGAGAGTCGTTACGTTGAGTTGGATCTGGCGTAGGCATTCCTCCAGATCGTTCTCAGCGAACATCCCATACTGTCCGAATCCCGCGTTGTTGACCAGCACATCCACTTGAATGCCGGCGCGCGTGGTCTGATCCAGTACATACGCGGGAGCTCCAGGCTCGGTCAGATCGGTCGCCAGAATCAGCGAACGAGTGCCGTGCTCCTTCTCCAGTTCGGACGCGAGTTGCCGGAGTTTGTCCGCGCTGCGGGCGACGAGAACCAGGTTGTAGCCTTCGCGCGCGAAGATGTGGGCGAGTTCGATTCCGATGCCGAACGAGGCGCCGGTGATCAGAGCGGTTTTGCGGTTAGCAACTGGCATTTCGCACGCAGCAATCTTGCTTGTGGAGCGCCGGGCGTCCCCGCCCGGCCGCGAAAATGCCGGACGGGCGAGACGCCCGTCGCTCCACCGCGTAGCTACAAACAAAGGCGGGTCCGAAGACCCGCCTCTGCGCTCGGGAAACGGTGCCACCTACACATGCGCCAGCGCCGGCTCCACGCCGTAGATCGAGTGCCACGAGGTGGCGGCCTTCAGGCGGTCGTTCACGTTATTGATATTCTTCACGCCTTCATCTTCCAGCCATTTCCGGAAAGCCTCGGCGCCGTGTTTCGCGTAGACGGGGATACCATCTTTCCAAGTGGCGCGTCCGCAGAGCACGCCGTTGAATTTCACGCCCGACTCGGCCGCGAGTTCCAGCGACTCGGTGAACTCGGAATTGCTCACGCCCGCCGACAGATAGATGAAGGGCTTGGTCGCAACCGCGGCTGCCTCACGGAACAGTTTCATCGCTTCCTGTTTCGAGTAGGCCTTTTCACCTTTGAAGGACTTGGTCCCTTCCACATTCTTCATGTTGATCGGGACTTCCACCTTCATTACGTCGACGCCATAGCGGTCTTTGGTGAACTCGCGCATGGCCTCGATGACCGCCTTCGGCTTCTTCTTCGAGAAGTCGAAGCCTTTTTCGTCCTCGCCTTCTTCGTAAGTAACGAACTCCAGGAAGAACGGGATGTCATTGGCGCGGCATTCGTCGCCCAGCCGCTCGACCCAAGCGTGCTTCTTGTCGTTAGTTTCTTTTGGATCAAACGGCGTGTAGTAGAGCAGAATCTTGATGCAATCCGCGCCCGCTTCCTTCAAGCGCCGCACTGACCAATGATCCAGCAGATCGCCCAGGCGTCCGGGTCCGGTCTTGTCGTAGCCGGTCTTTTCATACGCCAGCAGCAAGCCGGCATTCTTCGAGCGCCGCTTCGAAGCCGGCAGTCCCCACTCGGGATCGAGCAGGATGGCGCTGGCATGGGGCGTCAGCACCTCGCTCACCAGTATCTTAAATTCTTCCATCATTTCATCGGAGACGGTCGAGCCCTTTTCCTTGGCAAGAGACTTCTGCAGCGAGCCGCGCTGGTCCATGGCAGCGGCGGCGATTACGCCACGTTCATTCGATACAGCCTTCATTCCAGCAAGTTTGCCCGGGGTAAGCTTCATAAATCCTCCTATCAGTGCAATACCAGCAGATAATTCTAAACCACGGCGCTCGCTGCGAACAGGCGCGTGTGGGGAGGGGGCTCAGCCCCGTCCAGGGCGGGTCGGAGACCCGCCCCCACACAAAAAGTCACTGCCGCAGAGCCAGCGTCCCGAGCAGCG